>JAEXCN010000058.1 GCA_023402175.1 Pseudomonadota bacterium
GTCGGGGGGTAGCTCGGGGTCGAGCGGCAGCTCCGGCAGCTCGGGATCGAGCGGCAGCTCCGGCAGCTCGGGATCGAGCGGCAGCTCGGGGTCGTCCAAGATCGACAAGTGCGGTGGCAGCGACGACACGAAGTGCACGCAGGCCGAAGTCGACGCCTACTACAGCTGCACGACATCGAAGTGCGATGCCGTGCTCTCCGAGTGCTACGGCTCCGGCTACAAGAACGGGAGCTTCAGTGGCGCTTGCGGTGACTTCGTCGCCTGCGTGAACAAGTGCGACTGCGACGACTCGAGCTGCGTCCAGCGCTGCCCGCTCCCCGGCGAGGCCTGTCAGACCTGCGTCGAGAAGCTGGATACCTGCATGAAGGCCTGTCCCGAGCCGGAGTGCATGAAGACGACGGGGACGCCGCAAGACGACGGCGCGGCGTGTGACGACCTCGCGGACTGCTGCGCGGCGAAGGAAACCGACGACGAGCGGACCACGTGCGAGAAGGCGCTCGAGCTCGCGAAAGGAAACGACGTCTCCTGCAAGGCGATCTACGACTCACTGTGCAAGTGACCGGCGCGGGCGGGTAGTCGCTCGCCACAAACGCGCTGCGGGCGCCGATCCCTCGAGGGGAAGGCGCCCGCCGCGTCGTTGGGTCGTGCCGAGGATCAGGCCTCGCGCACGCCGAAGATCACTGGATGAGGTCCTTGAGCGCCTTGAGCGCCGTCGCGCGGACCTTCTTCGAAGCCGGCTTCGCCGGGAAGTGCTGCATCTGGCCGGTGAAGGGGTTGCGACGCTCGCCCGCCGGAATCGCCTTCTTCTTGACCGTCTTGAGCTTGAGGAGCCCCGGGATCACGAACTCGCCCGGGCCGCGCGGGCCGAGCTGCTTCTTGATGAGATCGGTGAGGCCTTCAAAGACCTTGCTCACGCTCTTCTTGTCGAGCTCCGAGTACTGAGCAATCTCACCAATCACCTGAGCCTTGGTCATGCGCTTCGCAGCAGCCATTGCGATTCCTCCTGTCGAACTTCAACGACGACTTCTTCGAGAGAGGGCGCCGTCCTGAATCCCTCAATCACACCAACTCTTCCCAACTACACCGGCACGGAGACTGAGAAGAGAGGGGGCGACAGAACCTCGTGCACCCCGCTGAGGTTCGAGCGTCGTACGGTCGAAACATCAGCACGCAAGAATGGCTAACACCCGCCGTTCCATCCTCGCAAGGGAAATTCACGGCGAAAAGCCGATTTCTGCCCCTTCGGATGCGAGTTCGAGCCGGTTTTTGGGGGGGTGTGTCTCGCGAGACTCAGCGCCGAACTCATCATCCTTTGCGTGAGCGGCGAGCCTTGACGTGATGAGGTGCTTGGACTTTTCTCGCACGAGAGGGGCGCTGGACCGCGGATCGTTTCCGCGAGAGAGCCGGATCTGCTCCGTCCTTTGAGCGACGGGAGCTCGGCGTGGCAGCCCGTCGAGGCGCCGTCCCCGGCTCGTCCATCGGGGCGTTCGGCGCCCCGGCGGCCCGGCAGAGGCGGCCGGTCTCAGCCCGCATCCGGCGGTCCTTGGCGGGCGTGTCGTGGTCCCAACCCAGGAGGTGGAGGAGGCCATGGGCGAGGAGCATCGTGACCTCGTCCAGGACCGTCACGCCGCGCTCATCGGCCTGTTTCCTCGCGGTCGGAACGCTGACAATGACGTCGCCGAGAACACTGCCCGCGAGCTCGGCGAGCTCGCCCTCCTGCATCGCGAACGCAAGCACGTCGGTCGGTCGATCTGTATCGCGATAGACTTTGTTCAATTGATGGATGCGTTCTTCGTCAGTTAGGACGAATGAAACTTCACGATTGTGCAATTGAAGCTCTTCGATCATCGCATGGATGCGACGGAGCACCTCGGGCCGACGAATGCCCAGGTGCGGGCCACGCTCGACCTCGAGGCTGACGCCCCCCGCGGGCGACGCCGGCTCGGGACGGCGCGGCTGCGACTTCGATGCCGCAGGGCGGCGGGTACTGGCGACCTTCCGAGGACGAGATGCAGGAGCTCGCTTCACCGCGCGGCTACTAGGCTTTGCGCGTGCACCGGTCAACGTGCAAGAGTCCGGAGTCCACGGCATGGGCGAGAGCGCGTCCGCGATCACCGACGAAGGCAAACACGACCGTGCGCCCGCCTCCGGCCCGCGCACGTCCCCTGCGTGGCTCGAGCGCGCGTGCATCATCGTCCCGGCGTTCGATGCCGAGAGCTCGATCGGCGCCGTGATCTCCGGTTTGATGCGCTCCATCCCGGAGCTGCGGGCGGCGATCATCGTCGTCGACGACGGCTCCGCGGACGCCACGGCCCGCGTCGCTCGCGATCTCGGCTGCACGGTGGTCACGAGCAGCACGCCCCTGTCGGACGCCGCCGCGATGCCCGAGCTCGGCCCGAATCGGAACCGAGGCAAAGGGGCAGCGCTGCGCGCGGGGCTCGAGGTGGCCCGCGCGCGCGGGATGTCGATCGCGCTCACGGTCGACGCCGACGGCCAGCATCCACCGGAGGAGGCGCGCCGCCTCTTGTTCGCCGCGGAGAGCGAGAAGGCGCTCGTCCTCGGTGTGCGCGATCTCGTCCGCGACGGCGCTCCACGAGCGAATCGCTTCTCGAACGGGATCTCGAATTTCTTCCTCTCTCGCTTCGCGAAGCGGACGCTGCGCGATACGCAGTGCGGGCTCCGTCGCTATCCGGTCCGCGAGACGCTCGCGCTGCGGACGTCGGGTCAGGGCTACGACTTCGAAGCGGAGGTCCTCTTGCGCGCAATCTGGTCCGGCCTCGACGTGATCGAGGAGCCGGTGCGCGTGATCTATCCCGAGCACCGGAAGACCCATTTCCGAGCAGGCCGTGACGTACGGCGCATCATCCGCACCGTCGTCGAATCGGTCGGCGATCACTGGCTCCACGGGGACGGCTCGAACGAGCGGGCGTGATGCCTTCCTTCGTCGCCCGTCACAAGAAGAAGCTCGTCGCGCTCGCCGTCTTGGCGCTCGCGCCGTTTGCAGCACACGCCGTCGTCGGGTGGACGACGCGCCTCTCTCCTCCGGACGGCCCGATGCCGAAGTTCGTCGCGACGACGTCGCCGGACGGCATCACGCGGACGCCG
>JAEXCN010000156.1 GCA_023402175.1 Pseudomonadota bacterium
CGCGGCACGGAGCGAGACGGCCGCCTCGCGGAACTTGCCTTGGGAGAACACTAGGAGCTTGACGGTCTGGCCGATCGCGCGCTTGGCGATGACTTCGGCAAGCTGCTCCGGTGTCTCGACGGGCTGACCGTCCACGGCGACGATCGTGTCCGGCTCGTCGCCCGTAGCCTTGAGCCCTGCCTTTTCCGCCGGGCTCCCGGGAGCAACGCCCACCACACGGACCCCCTTCACGTTGCCGGATTCGGTCGGTGCGCCACCGAGCCCGAGCCACGGGGCCGGCTGCACCGCGGCCGCTGGCGTCGCCATGAGGAACCCACGAAGTGCCTTGACGGGGGCGCCGATCGTGATCGGTGCGCACTGCGGAGCCGGCGCCTTGCCGTCCGCGAGCTTTTGCTTCTCCGTAGCTTCCTCCGGCGGCGCCTTGCACGCCCGCACGAGGACGCCGACGACCTTGCCGTTCGGGTCGAGCAGCGGCGCTCCCGGGATCCCGGGGATGCCCTTCAGGTCGAGGTCGAGCACGTTCGAGAGCGGCTCACCTTCTTTCGCGCGCGCGTCCGTTCGGCCCTTCAGGTTGATTCCGGAGGCCGCGAGCTTCCCGGCCTTCGGCAAAAAGGCCTTGATCTCGACACCGCTCGGGTCCGCGTCCGTCGGCATGAGGCCGTCGAGCCACTTGCCGGACTGCGGGATGAGGAGCGCCAGATCCCATGCCTTGTCCTTGTGACCGACCTTCGCCTTGACGACGGTGTTGTCGGCGTAGCGGATTTCGGGGCTCTCGACCGAGCCGAGCGCGGACAGCGAGGTGAGCACGCGACCGTCCTTGGCGAGCACGGTCCCGACCGCCATCGGGCGGCCGGCCTGCTCGATCTGCACGACGCCGCGCCGAAGCTGCTCGAAATCGAGCGTTCCTCCGCCACCTCCGCCCGAAGACCCATTCGCATCCGGCAAGGCGGGCAAGGCAGTCGGGGCTGCGCTCGCGACGGGCATGCTGGTCGAGAAGGCGGCGATGCCTCCGAGGAGCGATGCGAGAACGAAAGCGCTCGCACTCGAGCGCGTGTTGGGACGAGCGCTACGGGTCATGGGGTCCTCGAAATCTAGCACTCGGCGTGCCGGTAGAACTCGTCTCCGAGGCGTCGTCGGGCGTGCTCCCGAGCCGGCCGACCTTGACCTCCTGCCCGTGCGTGTGGGAAACAGGCGGCGAGGACCAGTGGCATGAGCGAAACGCACGGAAATCCGAGTGATCACCACTCACACGACCCGCCCGCGCCGCCGGAGCCGAAGACGCCGATGTGGCTTCCCGCGCTCGGCGCGGTTCTGTTCCTCACGGCTGCGCTCATTTGGGGCTTCATGCCGGAGTCGAAGCCCGAAGCGAGCGATACGGCCAACACCGCGCAGGGCTCGGCGACCGATACAGGAGCGCCCGCTCGGAACTGATTCGACACACACGGATGTGATCTGCAGGGCAGGTCACTGTGAAGCAGCGGTCATAGTCGTGGCGTGACCGCCGAGCAGGAAGGAGACCGCGATGGCGAAGGGGAGCGACGTCTTCGGGGGAGCCGGTCTCGCGCGCACCGACGCGACCGGGCGGGTCGAAATGATCCCGGAGCTCCTCGCATGGAGCTCCTCGTTGCCTCAGGATCGCACGTTCGTACGCGAGGACATCCTCGGTAGCGCGGCGCACGTGACGATGCTGCGCAAGGTCGGTCTGCTCGAGGCCGACGACGCGCGGCAGCTCCGGAGCACGCTCCTCGCGATGTACGACGAGGCTGCGGCCGGCAAGCTGGTCCTCGCCGACGGCGAAGAGGACGTCCACATGGCGATCGAGGCGCGGCTCACACGCGACCTCGGCGACGTCGGCAAACGCCTGCATACTGCACGTTCCCGCAACGATCAGGTCGCGCTCGACCTGCGGCTCCACGTGCGCGACCAGGCAGCTCGCACGCTGGCGGAGGTCGCTGCGCTCGTGAGCGAGCTCGCCGACCGTGCTTCGCGCGAGAAGGACGTCATCCTTCCCGCCTACACGCACCGGCAGCGCGCGCAGCCGGTCTCGGCGGCGTTTTTGATCTGCGCGTGGTCGATGCAGCTGCTCCGCGCGGCCGACGTCCTCGCGCACGCGGTCATGCGCGCGAACGAGTCGCCGCTCGGCTCGGGAGCCTGCTCGGGGACGTCGCTCCCGATCGATCGCAGCGTTGTCTGTCATCTCCTCGACTTCTCGGCGGTGACCGCGAACGCGCTCGACACCATCGGCGATCGCGACTTCGTCCTCGACTGGACGTGGGCAGGCGCGCGGGTCCTCCTCGCGCTCTCGCGACTCTCGACCGACGTCATCGATTTCACGACGAGCGAGTTCGCGTTCCTCCGCATCGGCGACGCCGTCGCGGCGGGATCGAGCATGATGCCGCAGAAGAAGAACCCGGACATGTTCGAGCTCGTCCGCGCGAAGAGCGCGCGCGGCGTCGGCAACGTGATGGCGATGCTGACGCTCGTGAAGGGCCTGCCGACCGGATACAACCGGGACTTCCAGGACGATCGCCAGGCCGTCCTCGACACGGGCCCGCTCGTGCGCGGCGCCGTCGGCGTCGTCCGCGCGGCGATGGGACACCTCGCGTTCGATCCCGAGCGCTGCCTCGCGGCGGTTTCCGACGGCTCGACGCAGGCGACCGACATCGCCGAGGCGCTCGTCCGCAAGGGCATCCCCTTCCGCGAGGCGTACAAGGCGACGGGACAGCTCGTGCACCTCGCGCGCGAGCGCAACGCGCCGCTCGCGAGCATCGGCCTCGCGGACGCGAAGTCCGTGCACTCTGCATTCGACGAGAGCGTGCTCTCCGTCGTCGATCCGCGCGTCGCGGTCGCCGCCAAGAAGAGCACCGGCGGCACGGCCCCCGAGCGCGTCGAGGAGCAGATCGGATGGATCCGAGCTGCGGTCACCGAGCTCGGTCACAAGGCCACGAGCGTCCCGACGCTCGACGAGCTCCGTCGCGCGGTCGAAGCCGAAGCGATCTGACTCGCGCCACCTAGAGCGACGAGCACGAAACGCCTGCGTGCGTCCGCCGGCTGCGCGCGGAGCACCGCATTCGCGGGGTCAATCCGTCCAGCGCGTGATCTTCTGCGGTGCTTCGGGCCGCGGCGCGGCAGGAACGACCGGCCGTGGCGGCGGCGGCGTCTCCACACGCGGGGGCGGCGGAGCGCGGAAGACCTTCACGAGCATTCCGATGCTGGAGACCGTCAACGCAACGACCATGGCCCAGAACTTCGCGTTGGCGGCGCCACCGATCAGAAGCACCACCGCGGCCGTTGCGAGCGCCACCGCGAGGCCACCGAAGCCTCCGATGCCGAGCGCGATCCGCTCGACACGACGATCGCCGCGCATACGGCGACCGGCGACTTCATCGGCGAGCCGCTGCGCCTCGCGCGCGACAGCGCTCGGTTGGTAGTGCTGCCGCCCCATCGTCGACTACCTAGAGTAGCGAAAGGCGGTCCCGGCGTCCCCAACATCAGCTCGCGCGCCGCGGCGTACCGGAACGTCCACGTCTTCGCCCCGAGCTCGCGGAAGCCCTCGCCCGCGCGACCGCATCGGTGAGATCGGGACCGGCCTTCAGCAAAGGGCGGTTTGATGAACGCTCGATCGGCCTCACGAACACCCCGCGATCGTCGAACGATCCGAGGTTCCGATCGATGGCGCTTTATGAATGCCCGTGAGCACCTCGTGAACCTTGCCAACCGACACGCCGACCTCCGCCGCAATCTTCGACATCGACATGTGCTCGGCCCGGAGGGCCACGCCGACGTCGTCGCCACGACTGTTCACCTCGAGAGTCTTCAGTCCAACGCGCCGGCCGTGCCAACGTTACGACCACGGGCGCTACGACTGCGCTAACAAGAATATCTCGTAGACGAAGAAGGGCGCATGGTCAGGGTGCTGATCGCATTGCATAGCGAAGTCACGAGCACACGTCGGATCGACAAACAGATGATTCTCGTTGATGAATCGCACCCACGTCCGCCGCAACCCCACAAGTGCATCTTCATCATGAAATCGAACCAGACCCGAAGTCAGGTATCGATCGGCAACATCAAATCCGAGCGACCGCCAGCGACTCGAGACAGCCTTGAGACTAACGGGGCGCGCCCTCGCGGTCCAGGCCTCCACCTCTCGCGCGTCCAGCCCTTGAGGGACGAGTGCGACCGCAATTCTCCAGAACGGCTGGCGCATCGGTCTTGCGCGCAGAGCCGAAGAAAGCCTTCGCGGAGTGTCCCAGAGGTCCTGGATCGGCCCCCTCCAACCTGTTCCTTCGAGAGGCCATATCGACGGCCAAACTAGGTAGTCCACGGAGAGTGGAATGGCCACATCCACGCGGACAAGTCCCGTCCGCCGCTCCGAAGTTGACCAAGAATCTCGCATGGTCGACGGTTCGACGCGGGCGTCAAATCCAAGCAGGATACGTTCGGCCGGGACCATCAGGTATCTCCGGCGGGCGGGCAGAGAGCTAGAGACATCGCGTTCGCCTCGCGCACCAGACGATTCTGCTGGTCCCAGCGGTACTCGCGGATCACCGTTCCGTTTGGCTGCTTCTCGTAGCGAAGATTCCCGTTCGCGTCGTATTCGTACGTCTTCGACGTCCCGGTCGTCGTCACCGAGTACGTCTTCGTCGCCACGTTGTTGTTCCCGTCGCGCGCCTCGACCACCACCGTGTTCGAGCCCGCGTCCAGATCCACCAGCCCCTCGAATCGGAACGGCGCGCCGCCGTCCGTC
>JAEXCN010000440.1 GCA_023402175.1 Pseudomonadota bacterium
AGCTCGCAGGCCGTCATCTGGAAGCCGCCGTCGCCGGCGACGACCCAGATCTCGTCGTCGGGCTGCGCGAAGCGCGCGCCGATCGCGGCCGGGAGCGCGAAGCCCATCGTCCCGAGCCCGCCCGAGGTGACGAGTTTCCGCGGGTAGTCGTGCTTGTAATACTGCGCTTCCCACATCTGATGCTGGCCCACGTCGGTGACCACGAGCGCCTTCCCTTCCGTGATCCGCCAGATGTCGTGCATGACGTGCGCGGCGAACAGACGGCGGTCGTGCGGCATGTGCTGGATGTCGCGGACGGCGGACTCCCCCTTGAGCTCGTCGATGCGCTGGTGCCACCGCGCGCGATCGCCGGGAGCGACGAGCGGGAGGAGCGCCGCGAGCGTGTCCTTCACGTCGCCGACGAGGGCGACGTCGGCGCGGACGTTCTTGTGGATCTCTGCGGGGTCGAGCTCGCAGTGAATCTTTTTCGCGTTCGGCGCATACGTGTCGACCTTTCCAGTCACGCGATCGTCGAACCGCATGCCGAGAGCGAGCAGCAGATCGGCTTCCTGGATCGCGTGGTTCACCCACGCTTCGCCGTGCATGCCCATCATCCCGAGGCTGAGCGGATGGGTCGCGGGGAAGCCGCCGAGCCCGAGCAGCGTGGACGCCACCGGCGCTCCCGTCTTCTCGGCGAGCTCACGGAGGAGATGGCTCGCCCCCGCGCGCACGACACCGTGGCCGGTGAGAATCACCGGACGCTGCGCGCGATCGAAGAGGTCGGCAGCGCGCCGGAGGTCCGCTCGTCCAGCCTCGTGTCGCGGCCGATAGCCGCGAAGGCTCACCGGAGCATCGCTCCACTCGGGCTCGATCGAAGCCTGCTGCGCGTCCTTCGTGATGTCGACGAGGACCGGGCCCGGGCGTCCGGAGCGCGCGATGTAGAACGCCTCGCGGATCGACGGAGCGATGTCGTCGGCGCGCGTGACGAGGTAGTTGTGCTTGGTGATCGGCAGCGTCACGCCGGTGATGTCCGTCTCCTGGAACGCGTCGGTGCCGATGACCCTCGAAGAGACCTGCCCCGTGATGCAGACGATCGGGACCGAGTCGAGCATCGCGGTCGCGATCCCGGTCACCAGGTTCGTCGCCCCGGGGCCCGAGGTCGCGATGGCCACGCCGACCTTCCCGGACGCGCGCGCATAGCCATCGGCCATGTGCGCTGCGCCTTGTTCGTGGCGGACGAGCACGTGCCGGACGGTGCTATCGAGCATCGCATCGTACGCCGGCATGATCGCGCCGCCGGGGTAGCCGAACACGACGTCGACCCCTTCACGCTCGAGGGCCTGCCACAGGATCTGCGCTCCCGTGCACGCTCCGGAGCTCACGCCCAGCCTCGGCTCTGGCGGCCCCATCCGAAGATCGGCACCTCCATCGGAGAAGTCACATCGGCGCGCAGCAGCGTGGCGGACTCGCGAGCGGCGTGCGTGCGCGTGGACTCGGTCGACCGATGCGCCACGAGCTCGCCGAGTCCTTCGTAGAACGCGAGCTTCGCCTCCTCGGGCGCATGCGAGTCGCGGACGCGCGCGGCCAGCGACTCGACCGATGCCGCGAGCGCCGCGGTTCCCCCCGCGCGCTCCTCGAGCTCCGCGAGCTCCGCGTCCACCTCGCCAGCCACCGTCGTCGTGCCGATCTCGGCATCCTTCCCGAACGACGCACGCGCATACGCGATCGCGCGCTCGAGCGCTTGTCCCGTGGCGTCGTGATGGACCGCCACGCGACAGCGCGCGCGCGGAGCGCAGAGCTCTCCCCGAACGAGGACCACGTCGTTCTTCTCCGGCTCGAACACGCGCGTCGCGAGGGCGAGTGCACGGTCGAAGACGAGGAGCGCATCCGGCGTGAGGAGCGGCTCGATCGCGTACCAGTAGACGGAGGCCTGCTCTTCGTCGGGCACGAGGACGACGACGACATCCGCTCCACCGACGAGCGCGGACGGCGCGTGCGCGACGAAGCCGTCCTGGCGCGCGCGTACCCAGCTCATCGTTCCGAGTCGGAGGCCGATCGCGACCTCGTTGCCGCCGCGGCGCAGACCGAGCGCATGCTCGCGCGCGGTACGCCCGTAGCCGAGCACCGTGATGCGCGCCCCGTTCAACTCCAACGAGCGTTGCTGTGGGCCCACCTTTCGACTGCTCATCGCTGTCCTCCTGCGTCGTGATCGTGCATCGGAAGCGGGCGCGTGACGGCGCCTTCCGAAGCGGAAGAAACGAGGCTTGCGTACTTCGCGATGACTCGGGGCACTTGGCGCAGCCGCGACGACATCGCGTTCGAGCGCTCGAGCCGACGCGCGGCGAGATCCGCGTCCACGTCGAGGCGACGCGCAGCGATGTCGAACCTGACGACGTCGCCTTCTCGCACGTACGCGATCGGGCCGCCGAGCGCGGCCTCCGGTGCGACGTGCCCCGCCATGAGCCCGCGCGTGGCTCCACTGAAGCGGCCGTCCGTGACGAGCGCGACGGAGTCGCCGAGCCCTCGACCGACGAGCGCGGCCGTGACGGCGAGCATCTCACGCATCCCCGGTCCGCCGCGCGGTCCTTCGTAGCGAATGACGACGACGTCTCCCGGCCGGATCGCGCCGGCCTGCACCGCAGCGAACGCCTGCTCTTCGCCGTCGAAGACGCGTGCGGGTCCTTCGTGCCTGCTCCGATCGTGACCGGCGAGCTTGACGACACACCCCTCAGGAGCAAGCGATCCGCGCAGGATGGCGAACCCGCCGCGCGGCTTCAGCGGATCGTCGATCTTTCGGAGCACGGGCAGGTGCCCTGCCTCGCGGGCCCCGTCGGTCTCGGCGCGCAGCGAGAGGCCCGTGCACGTGACGCTGTCGTGGAGCAGGCCCGCCTCGAGCATTCGCCGCGCGAGGACGCGGACTCCTCCCGCACGCGCCATGTCGACGGCCGTGAATCGACCTCCGGGTTTGAGGTCCGCGAGCACGGGCGTCCGCGCGGCGATCGCGTCGAAGTCGTCGATCGGGAGGGGCACGCCGGCCTCGGCCGCGATCGCGAGCAGGTGCAGCACCGCGTTCGTCGAGCCCGCCGTCGCGGCGACGGAAGCGATCGCGTTCTCGAACGCAGTCCGGGAGAGGATCTGGCTCGGGCGGCGGTCGTCCCGGATCATCTGCACGACGAGCGCGCCGCACGAGCGCGCGACGTCAGCCTTGCGCGGATCGGTCGCGCCGATCTCGTTCGCGCCCATCGGCGAGAGGCCGAGGAGCGTGATCGCAAAGCTCATCGTGTTCGCCGTGAATTGACCGCCGCAGGCACCGGCACCGGGACAGGCCGCGTCCTCGAGCAGAGCGAGCCGCCTCGCGGACATCGTGCCCGCCGCATGCGCGCCGACGGCCTCGAACACGTCCTGGATCGTGACATCGCGGCCCTCGAACGTCCCCGGCTCGATCGGGCCGCCGTAGAGCATGAGGCCCGGCACGTCGAGACGAGCGAGCGCCATCACCGTGCCGGGGATCGTCTTGTCGCATCCCGAAAGCGCGACGACGCCGTCGAGCGCGTGCGCCATCGTGAAGAGCTCGATCGAGTCGGCGATGACCTCGCGAGAGACGAGCGACGCGCGCATCCCCTCCGTGCCCATCGTGATGCCGTCCGAGACCGCGATCGTGTTGAACTCGATCGGAGTGCCGCCCGCCGATCGGACGCCTTCTTTGACCGACTCCGCGAGGGCGCGCAGGTGGACGTTGCACGGTGTGACCTCGGTCCACGTGTTGGCGATGCCAACGAGCGGCTTCTCGACATCCGCGTCGCTGAAGCCCGCGCCTTTGAGCATCGCGCGCGCGGGCGCTCGCGCGGGTCCCCTCTTGATCGTGTCGCTACGCATCGTCGTCCCTGCACCGCGTTCGCTCGATCGTCGCCCTCGCGCGCGAGGTGAAAAATGCCGCTGCGGCCTCTGCGGCTGCGGAAGCCGATTCTCGACCGCCTCAGCTCGGCGGCCCGCAGCTGGGGTGGATGAAGCGGCCGAGGACGAGCAGCGCTCGGGCGACGTGGACGACCGCAACGACCGTCGCCGCAGCGCCCCCGACCCGATGGCGCGGGAGGCGGAGATCGAACGAGCCTTGCGTTGCCTCCCCCATCACGCGGTAACGATAGGTCCTTAGCGCAACGCGTCAATCCCCGGTCGCGCAAATCGATCAGAATTCCAAGGCGCAGGCAATCCAGCCGAATTCGACCGCGCAAATGCGACACGACACGTCAACACATCGCGTCATCGAGCCCCCGAACGCAAACGAGCGCGATCTCGGAAGGGAGATCGCGCTCGTTCGGTGCGCCGGCAGCGCGGCGCTCGTGGCCGTCGAGAGGTCAGAGCTTCGGCGTGACGCCCATCTCCTTCAGGAGGTGATCGCCGCCGAACGGACCGTCGAGGAGCCAGAGCACGTAGCGGATGTCGACGTGGATGCTGCGCGAGATCGACGGCATGAACACCCAGTCGGACGCCATCGCTTCGTAGTTGCCGTCGAAGGCGAGGCCGGTGAGCTCGCCCTTCGCGTTGAGCGTCGCCGAGCCGGAGTTGCCGCCCGTGATGTGGAGGTCGGCGAGGAAGTCGACCGGCACTTCGCCGAGCTTCTCGTCCGTGTACGGACCGAACTTCTTCGCTTTCACCGCGTCGAGCACCGGCGCCGGGACGTCGAACGGCTCGGTGCCCTTGTTCTTGGCGACGACCTCCGAGAGGACCGTGAACGGACGGTACATCGGAGCTTCCGGCGTCGGCTTGTAGCCGCGGACCGTGCCGTACGTGATGCGAAGCGTGCTGTTCGCGTCGGGCGCAAACGGCTCCTTCTTGAAGGCCTTGAGCGCCTCGATGTACTTCGGCTTCAGGAGGGCCATCTTGCCGTCGAAGCGCTGCTGCCGGTCCTCTGCCTCCTTCTGGAGCGGGCGGAGCTTGAGCGCGAGCTGGATCAGGGGATCCTTGCTCGTCGTGAGCGAAGCGGTCGTGCCCTTCTTCAGGAGCTCGACGCGCGCCTTCTCGTCACCGAGCGTGGTCGTCTCGTAGAGCGACGAGACGACCTTCTTGATCGCCTCGGGCGACGAGTCCTTCGTCTTCCCCATCACGATCGCGAACGCCGGGGTGCGCTCGGCTTCCGACGAACGGGCGATGCGCTCGAGCGCCAGACCGAGGACCGCCTCGTCCACCTTGCGGAGGTAGCTCGTCGTGAGGCCCTTGAGCCCCTGCTCGATCTGCGGCCAGTTGCGCTCCTGGAACTGCGGGTCGCGCGCGGCGTCGGGCTTCGCGCGCTCTTCGGCCATGCGCACGATCGTCAGCGCGGCCGACGTGAGACGCGGGAGCGCGAGCTCGTCGAGCTGCGCGTCCTTCTCGCGGTGCGATGCGCTCTTCGCGATCTCGGCCGCGATCTCGTCGAGCGCCTTGCCCCACTGCGCCTGCCTCGCGGGATCGGCGGCGACGAACTCGCGGAGCGCCTTCTCCGACTTCTCCTTGTCGGCCGCGAGCCCGCCCTTCACGAGGCCTTCGAGCTGGCCCTTCGTGTTCGTGAGGTAATTGCCGAAGCGGCGCACGTACGAGGTCGCGCGGATCTGCGCTTCCTTGTCGCCCTTCGTCACCTCGTCGAGGCGCGCGAGGTAGTCCTCGAAGAGCTTCTGCCGACGCGGATACGCCCAGGTGACGGCCTCGTCGACCTCGGCCTTCATCTTCAGTGTGTTCGTGCGTCCGGGATAACCCGCGACGAAGACGAGATCGCCCTCGCGGAGCGGCTGCGACGCGATCTTCAGGTGATGCGGCGGCTTGTAGGGAACGTTGTCCGGCGAGAAGTCCGCCGGCTGTCCATCCTTGCCGACGTACGCGCGGAACATCGAGATGTCGCCCGTGTGCCGCGGCCAGCGCCAGTTGTCGATCTCACCGCCGTAGTTGCCGACGCCGGCGGGAGGCGCCCACACGAGGCGGACGTCGCGGATCTCGAGCTGCTCGATGAGGAACCACTGCGCGCGCTCGTAGAACGGCGCCGCGGAGCAACGCGTCCCAGGCCTTCCCTTCTCGCAAGCCGCGACGACGTCCTTCGTCCGCTTCTCGATCTCCTTGTAGCGCGCCTTGTCGTCCGCGATCTTGTCGAGGCCGTCGCGCATCTTCGACGTGATGTCGGTGACCGCACGGGTGACGAACACGCGCGCCTGCGGGCCGTTGTTCTTCTCCTCGGCGCGGGTCTTCGCGAGGAAGCCGTCCTTGAGGAGGTTCGCGGACGGAGTGCTGTTGTGCTGGAGCGCGCCGGTCGCGCAGTGATGGTTCGTCGCGATCAGGCCCTCGGGCGAGATGAACGACGCCGAGCAGCCTCCGAGACTGACGACCGCGGAGAGCACGCCCGACGTGGGGTCCGCGAGGTCAGCGGGCTCGATCTGCAGGCCGAGCTCCTTCAGCTTCGCCGCGTGCTCCTTCACCTGGTGCGGCATCCACATTCCGCCCGGATTCTCGAAGCGAGGCTTCGCGTCGGCCTCCGCGGCGGTCGACGCCGGCGCGGCCGGCTGCGAAGCGAGGGAGCCGGGCGCCTGCGCGGGCGGAGGCGGATCGCCTCCGCACGAGAAGACACCAACGGCGATCAGCGGAAGGAGAACGAGACCGGAGCGCATGGCCCGGCCTGATTAGCACTCCTGTCCTGCCACCAGAAAGAAAGAGAAAGGCCGCTCGAGTGACTCGCTCGAGCGCCTCGCGGCTCTGTTCTTTCGCTCGCGCGTGTGAAGGGCTCTGCACTGCGCCCGCGATGTCGAACATCACTCCCAGGAGCATCCCAACTGCTGGTTGCACGAGCCCTCGGAAAGGAAGCTCGCGCAGCTCCTCGGTCACGCTCCCGGACGGGCACGTTCACTTCTCATCTGCGACGGGTAGACGTTGCCCCGTCCACGCACCTCTTCCGATCGGGCAACGCCACGGGTACGAGCGTCACCTACATCCCGGCGAACACTGCTTGCCTCCGCGGCAACCAAGTGGCAATCGGTGGCGGGGCACCCGTGTCTCTACGACATGGGGGCGACCGGGGAAGAACAGAGGAATTCCAAAGTGGTGGACGAGGAGAGCGGCCAGAACGAGCCGTTGGGCGGAGGCAGTGAGGGCGGCGCCTTCGAAGCGATCGGCTGGGCCCTTCGTGCCATCCTCAAGCACTGGGCAATCATCCTCGCCGCCGTCCTTCTGACGTCGGGCATCGCGCTCGCGTACTCGAAGAGCGTCCCGAAGGTCTACGAGGCGGCGACGCTGATCGAGTTCGATCCCGACGTCATCAAGCCGCTCGGCAACAAGACCGATCCGCTCGTCGGCTGGAGCGCGATCTGGGACACGAAGGAGTACTACGAGACCCAGTACCGGATCATCCAGAGCGACCGCGTGCTCTCGGCAGTGGTCCGTAACCTCGGTCTGCAGAACGATCCCGACTTCCTCGGGTACAAGCCGACCACGCCGGCGCCGATGGAGACCGCCATCGAGAGTCTCCGCGGTCGGTTGACCGTCGAGCCCGCCAAGGGCAGCCGCCTCGTGTACCTGAAGATCCAGGACACGAAGCCTGCGCAGGCCCGACGCCTATCCGAGGCGGTCGCGAAGGCGTACATCGATCACAACCTCGAGAAGATGGTGAGCGCCACGGGCGACACCGTCGTGTGGCTCTCGGGTCAGCTCGATCACTTCAAACACGAGCTCGAGCAAACCGAAGACTCGCTCCACGAGTTCAAAAAGCAGAACGACTTGCCCTCCACGAACATGGAGGACCTGTCGAAATTGATTCGGATGGAGATGCAGGAGTACGACAGCGCGCTCACGCGCACGCGTCTCCGCCGGCAGGAGCTCGCAGCTCGCCACAACGAGCTGTCGAAGGTCCCGACCGAGAACCCGGATCAGATCCCCGCTTCGGAGCTCCTCGCGAACGAGTTCCTCGGACAGCTCCGGAAGCAGTACCAGGAAGCGACGCGCGAGCGCGCGGAGCTCGTCGCCAGCGGCAAGGGCGAGAACCACCCCGACGTGAAGAGGGTGGACGAGAAGATCGTCCTGTCGAAGAAGTCGCTCCTCAACGAGATCCGCACGATCCAGGGCGCCGTCGCTCGCGACCTCGCGATCATCCAGCGGCAAGAAGCCGGCGAAGCGGGCCTCTACGAGGAGTCACGCAAGAAGGCCGTCGACCTGAACCTGAAGGAGCTCGAGTTCCACCGTCTCGATCGCCTCCGCGCGCAGAACGAGAAGCTCTACGCGGTTCTCCTCGAGCAGCTCAAGGAAGCCGACCTGCGGCGGATGATGAACACCAACAACATCCGCCTGATCGACACACCCGTCGAGCCGAAGGCGCCGATCGCGCCGCGCATCGGGACGAACGTCCTCATCGGGTTCCT
Source organism: Pseudomonadota bacterium (assembly GCA_023402175.1). Taxonomy (GTDB): domain Bacteria; phylum Myxococcota_A; class Polyangia; order Polyangiales; family Polyangiaceae; genus Labilithrix. The sequence goes on from JAEXCN010000440.1 coordinate 8,349, forward strand.
CTCCGGCCTCGTGCTCGGCATCGCGCTCGCCCTCCTGCGCGAGGCGCTCGACAACACGCTCAAGGTGCCCGAGGACCTCGAAAAGCGCCTCAACGTGACGTTCCTCGGCCTGCTCCCCGAGATCGCGGAGGACGACATCGACGGCCGGCGCGCGAAGGGCCGCCGCAAGAAGGCGCGCCGTATCACCACCGAGCTCGCCCCCGAGCTGATCGTCCACGAGCGCCCCGCGTCGGGCGTCGCCGAGGCCGCCCGCTCGCTGCGTACGAACCTGATGTTCATGAATCCGGACAAGCCGTATCGCCGGATCCTCGTGACCAGCGCGGCGCCTTCCGAGGGCAAGACCACCGTCGCGGTCAGCGTAGCCGTCTCGCTCGCGCAGGGCGGCCAGCGCGTGTGCATCATCGACTGCGATCTCCGCCGCCCTCGCCTGCATCGCATCTTCGACCGCGCCGGCGACATCGGTCTCATGAACGCGGTCGTCGGCGAGGCCTCGATCGCCGAGGTCGCGAAGCCGACGGTGGTGCCGAACCTCTACTG
>JAEXCN010000442.1 GCA_023402175.1 Pseudomonadota bacterium
CGGGCGAGACGAGCCTCCCGCGTCGAAATGGCCGAACTCGACGAACGCGTATCCCCAGCAGTGGACCGTGTGATCGGAGAGGAGCGCGCAGAAGTGGTTGCTCCCCGCGACGAGCTGCGTGACGCAAGGCTTGGTGGTGCATGTCACCAGCTCGTCGGCGCCGTCGAAGGGCGCGCTTGCGTCGGAGATGGGCGTCTCGTCAGAAGGAGCGACGTCGACGCTCGGCGTGCTGTCCGCGGCGGCATCGGCTGTGGTCTCGAATCCGAGCGTGGAGTCCGAGTCGCCGCACGCGACGAGCGAGAGCGCTATCCCACCCGCAGCGAGGAGCGCCACACAGACGAATGGCTTTCGGCGTTTCATGACGGTTCTCATCCTCGGCTCGGGCATCTCACGGAGTGGCTTTGTGGAGCGCGATCTGGTCACCGACGATCCACAGACCGTCCTTCGACGAACCCCACATCGCGGTGATGCTCGCGACGTTCGGCAAAACGTCGATCGAGACCTTCATCAGCGTCATCGTCGTGCCGTTCCAGTGGCGGAGCTGTCCGGAGTCTCCTCCGAGGTACACGTCGTTCGCGCTCGTCCCCCAGACGGCGCGCGTGAACTGGATGCCCTCGCACTGCAGCTGCGCGTGGCACGTGCCGAACGTGCCTTTTTGCCAATCGAAGCTGCCGTCGATCTTCGGTGTGCCGTTGAAGTGTGCGTCGAGGAAACCGTCGCTGCCGAGGAGCCAGACGTTCTGAGGCGTGGTCGACGCAGCGCCGGTGAAGTCCGAGCCCCAGAACGGCGTTCCGCCGAAGTCGGGAGCATCATCCTCGCTCCACGTGAATCCACCGGCGCCGTCGGGACGACGGTGAAGCGCGATGGCGCGAGCTCCGTAGTTGCACCGGTTCACATCGCTGCACCCGCCGTCTTCGTTGCCGCCGAGCCAGACGTCACCGCTCGTGCCCCAGACCTTGCGGAACGCGACCGGGCGCGACGAGATCGGATCGACCTCCCAGCCCGCGGCGCCGCCGGTGAAGTGCAGCACCTTGCCGTCGAACACGAACCGGTTTGCGCTCGACGTCGCCCAGACGTCGTTCGCGCTCGAGCCCCAGATGGACGTGATCGGGTCGCTCAGGACCTTTGTCCACGTGAGCGATGCCGATGAGGTGCCGGTCCCGTGGAACAGGCCATCGCTTCCGCCGATCCAGACATCGGTCGGACCGCTCCCCCAAATCGCGCTGAGGCGCTTCGCGGCAATGGTCTGCGACGCCCACGCCTTGCCGTCCCATCGGAGGAGAAGACCGGAGGCGCCGGGCAGCTGTTTGTCGACGGCGCCGACGGCCCACAGCACACCCGTGCCGTCACCCCAGACGTCGCTCAGCCACGAGCTCGGCGGCAGCGCGGTGTGGCAGACGCCGTCGTCCGAGCACGTGCGCACGGCGGCATCTGGTCCGGCGTCCGCTGATTCGCTCGATGCATCGAGCTCGCGCGTTCCGCCGTCGCTCTCCGTCGTCGCGTCGGCGCTGCTCGCGTCGGCCTCGTCCTCCGGTCCCGAAGAGCGCGCGTCGGTGCTCGAGCAGGCCGCCGCGAGCAAGCTCGCTGCCAGGAGCGGGAGCCAAGAAGCGCAACGTCGGACGTTCATCGCGAATCTCCATCGGCGGAGCTCGCGGCCTTGGCCTTCGCTCCCGTGAAGTGGAGCACGATGCCCTCGCCGACCACCCAGACGTCGTTCGGACCGCTGCCCCAGACACCGTAGAGGCGAGGCTCGGGTCCCGAGGGCAACGTCGCCGTCGTCGTCTTCCATGCGGTGCCGTCGAAGTGGAGGATCGTGCCGGCGTCGCCTACGGCCCAGACGTCGTTCACGCCCGAGCCCCAGACGGAGCGGAGGTTCTCGGTCGTCGGTGACGGCACGATCTGCCAGCGCTGCGTGGGATCGTTCGTCCAGTGTCGGATCGTCCCGTGGTCGCCCACGATCCACACGTCCGACGCGCTGCGCCCCCAGATGCCGTTGAGGCTCGCCGTCGTCAGCGTCGTCTTCACGTTCATCCACTGCTCGGATCCGCCGTTGCCGACGGCGCCCTTCGAACGACGGAGCCCGCCGCCGGCACCGACGACCCAGAGATCGCTCGCGCTCGTTCCCCACATCGCGTTGACCTCGAAGCACGGGTCCTCGCGGCAGTACGTGGAGGCGACCTCCCATTCCGCGGCCGAGTCGTCTCCGCTCGCGACGCCTTCGACGTGACGCCACATGCTGTCGAGCGGGTACCAACCCGTGCGTTCACCCGCGACGAAGACCGCGTCGGCACCAGGCCCCCAGACGGCGTTCAAGAGCGTGCCGTCGCTGATCTCGGGAATCGGCCCGGCCAGCGTGAACGTCGCGGTGCCGTTCTTGAAGCCGTTGCTCCGAAGGATCACGCTGGGCGTCGACACGATCCAGATGTCCTGCGCGGAGCTTCCCCAGATGCTTCGCAGCGTCTCGGGTCTGCCTGACGGCACGTTGGTCCACGTGGCGCCGTCCCAATGGATGACCGTTCCTGCAGACCCGACGGCCCAGACGTCGTTCGCGGCCGAGCCCCAGATGCTCGTCAGCGCGTAGCGCGCATCGACGTTCGTGGGGATCGCGCAGAAGTCGGCCTCGTCGCACGAGAGGATCTCGCAGCTTGCGTCTCCACAGCCCGCATCGGCCGAGCCGTCCGTGTCCGACCCTCGATCGAGAGGACCTCCGTCGAGAAGCGTCGCCGCGTCTTCCTGCGGAGATGCTGCGTCATGGTCGGAGGTGGCGCAGCTCGCGACGGCGAGCGGAGCGAGGCCAATGCTGACGAAGAACCACGTCCCGGCCCATGCGATGTGCAGCTTCGATGTCGATGAGGACAACATCACTTCGGTCCAATCCCGGTGTCGCATTCGGTCATCGCGCACTTGCCCTCGATGCACGGCTGGCCTGCTTGCGTATCGCAACGATGCCCGCACGCTCCGCAGTTCGCGCCGCTCGATGCGATGTTCGTCTCGCAGCCGTTGTTCGGGTTGTCGTCGCAGTCCGCCCAGCCAGCCTCGCACTCGATCTCGCAGAGGCCTTTCTTGCAGGCGGACTTCGTATGCTCCGCGTCGGCGCTGCATCGATGGCCGCAGGCTCCGCAGCTCTCGACCGATGTGAGGAGATCGTAGCACCCGAGATCGTACGTCTCGGGGCTCCCGCAGCGCGTCTCGTTCGGCTGGCACACGCATTCGGGCACGCCGTCGCCGGTGAGGTCCCAGCAGACCTGATCGCCGACGCACTTGTTCCCGCACGCTCCGCAGTTCTTCGGATCGCGCGGTCCGCCGCGGAGGGCGACCTCACATCCGTCGAAGAGGTCGCCGTTGCAGTTGGCCCACGTCTCCCATGGGTAGCTGATGCAGCGGGGCTCACCGCATTGGCCGTTCACGCAGCCGTATTCCATGTGAGGTGGCGGCGCGCCCGCGTCCGTCGGATAGGCGCATTTGTTCCCGCACACTCCGCAGTGGTCGTTGTCGCTCTTCACGTCGACGCACTGGCCGTTGCAATCGGTCTGGCCAGCGCCGCACCCGCACTTGCCATCGATGCAGCGGACGCCGTCGGCGCACTTGTTTCCGCACGTTCCGCAGTTGTTCGGATCGTCGGAGACGTTCGTCTCGCAGCCGTCTTCGATCGTGCCGTTGCAGTCGGCGAACGTCTTTTCGCCTCCCCAGCCAAGCTGCTTCTTGCACTGCGGTTGGCACGCGCCGTTCACGCACGCCGACGTCATGTTCCGATACGGGAACGACGTCGGGCAGGCATTCCCGCACGCGCCGCAGTTGTTCGAATCGTTCGAGAGATTCGTCTCGCACGACGCACCGTCGATGCACGAGCCATACGGCCACGGGCACGTCGTGGCGATGCACAGGCCACGGGTCTCGCTCGGAGGTGTGGCACCAGCTTCGCCGGCGTCGGTGCTCGCGTCGGGCGTCGTGAACATCGGGGGAGACGCGTCCGCTCGGACTCCGAGCACGACGTCGTCGGCGATGGGAGTCGCGCACGCGAACACGAGGGACGTGATGACGGCGCCCCATGCGAGGGGCGCGGCGATGCGGGCGATCATCGTGCCTCCGCCGACGAGAGAAGCGAGCGCACGCGCGTGTCGTAGGCGCTGGAGGGATGCTTCGAGAGGAAGGTCCGCGCGAGCTCGCGCGTGCGTTCGCGGTCCCCCTTCGCCGCGGTCGCCTCGATCCGCATCACGTTCGACTCCATCGTGAACTGCCCGCCGGGAAATTCGCCGTCGTAGCGATCCAGCGACGCGAGACAGAGGTCCGGCGCATGGTTCGAGAGCGCTTGCCGTGCAGCTGCGATGAGCTCGATCTCGCGACGGACGGACGGCTTCGGAGCCGACGACGCCGGCTTCGAGAGGCGTGCTTGCCCTCGCGATTCGCTGCCGCCGGGAGCGACGTCGGGCAAGTCTCCGACCGCGATCGCCAGGGTGCTCGGACCTCGCGGCTCGGGCGACGCCGACTCGGGAGAGGCCGCCTCAGGTGAACGCGGTGATGCGGTCGTCGCCGTAGGAGCTACGGGAACCGGCGAGCTCGCCCTCAGGCTCTGCACGAGCGGGACGGCGACGAGGACGGCGAGGCCGAGGCCGGCCAGCCACTTGGCCGTCCGACCGCCGAAGCGCGATGGCTCGCCTGCTATGCTGGACCTGCTCGGAGGGAGATCGCGCAGGAGCTCCTCGAGCGCCGCGCTGGGCGGCTCGTGGCGCGCGTCTTCGGCGACGATCCGCGCGAAGAGCTCACTTTCGTCCATCAATCGACGGGGCGCTTTCACGCTCCACCTCGCATTCTCTTTTGGAGCTTCTGCAAACGGAGCTCGAACTCCGCGCGGGCTCGTCTCAGTCGTGAAGAGACGGTTCCCATCGGAATGGCCAGGATGTTGGCGATCTCGGAGAGCGACTGGCCCTCGATCTCGTAGAGGACGAACGCCGTCCGAAGATCGTCGGGGAGCCCGTCGAGCAAGCGAACGAGGACGTCGTACTCCTGTCTCTTGTCGAGGGAGTCCTCCGGCGTCGACAGGAGCACGGGCTCCATCGCCTCGTCGTCCGGATCCTCCGCGAGCTCCTCGCGCGCGTGCTTGCGGCGAACCTCGCGCGCGACGTGCACGGCGCTGCCGAACAGATACGACCTTTCGGAGCCTGGCTTGACGCTGGCGAACTTGCGCGCCGCGACGAGAAAGACCTCCTGGGCCGCGTCCTCGAGCAAGCCTGCGGGCACGCCTAGACGGCGCAAGAAGCGCCAGACGTTCGCGAACTCGGCCTTGGCTACCTCACGGAGCCTGGGGTCGTCTTCTCGACTCCTCGGCATGGATTCGGACGCAGCTCCCGACCGGCTCGTCATGGTCGCGGAGGCAGAAGCGGCAGCCATCGATCATTGACGCAACTCGCCTCCGAGTTTGATCAAAGTCTTTTCAGAAGCGCCATCCGGCGCCGATTCCGAGCGAAACACCGAAGCGTGGCGCTTGTGTGACGATCCCGTCAGGTTCCACGCGCAGCCGATCCCGGGTGACGGGGATCCAAGCACCCGCGACCGTCTCGGCGAACGCGTGCGGGTGGGGCTGCCATCGCAGGCCTAGAGCTCCGCCGTAATCGAGCCACCACCGGCGCGTCACGGCGGCGCCGGGGATGTCGCGCGGCTGCGCCGACAGCGCCCCGACATTTGCACCCAGGCAGAGCTCGGCGGACACGCGTGAAATGACCGTCACGCGCGTCGGGCAGAGCTCGAGGAAGCCGACCGTCCACCAGAGCTCCGCACGGCTCGCCCCGGCCTGTGCGACCCGCGGAAGACTCTGTCGCGCGCCGACACGGCCGACGGGACGAAGCCACGGCACACGTTCGGACGGCGCCTGCCATTCCGCTTCGAGGAACCCGACGACGACACCGACGACCGAGGAGATCGCGCTGTTCGCGTCGACACGAGCACCCGCGGAGATCGCAGGGGACGACGTCGAGCGTGATCGGGCGCGTGGCGCCGCGGTACGTTCGGCAGGCGGGGACGGGACGTCGAGCGCGGGCGGCGGCGCGGCTTCTCTTGGCTCCTCGTCCGCGGGTTCGACGTGGTGCTCGCTGGGATCCCTCGGCGTCGGCGTAGGAGCCGCGTCGGTTCCCGCAGGCGGATCGAGGGCGAGGGCCACGGCCACGGCCAGCCCGAGGGCGACATCGTCACAGCTCTCGCTTCGGATGATCCGGCCCGTGAGACCTTCGCCGACGTCGAACTGCCCCACGTAGCCGCTGCCGGAGCGGAGGATGCGCATCTCGAACCGGCGTGCCACTTCGTCTGGCTGCGCGAATCGCCACCGGTCGGTGTACGCCTTGATCCGGTCGACGACGACCGACATCGGCGGGCATCCAGGAGCCGCCGCATACGAGAGATGCACCGGCTCGATGACTTGGTGCTCGGCAGCGTCAGCTTGCTTCGCGACCGCGCTCGCAGCGACGACGATCGCCGCGGCGAGAGGCGCCTTCAGCCGCCGCGCTACCACGCAGCAGAGCATAGACCGCTTCGTTCGAGCGCTGGAGGAGAACGCGGCGAGCGTCGAGCGGGACGCCCGGCGGAACGGTCAGCGTGAGCAGCCGTTCCGCCATAGCCTCTGCCGATGGGCGTGGCTCCGCGCTGGCTCGCGGCTCATGCAGGCGAGCGGCACGGCTCCGACGTCTCGAACCTCGGCCCGCGATGGTGGTCGAGCGGAGAGACGTGGCCGGTCCCGAACATGGACGGGCGCACCCGCGGATCCGGGTCGGGGACGTACCGCCCGTTCGCGAGCACATAGCGCCAGCGAGCGCCGTCATTGACGAGCTCGGTCATTGCACGGACGAGTCGGTCGACGTCGTCCTCGGTCGAACAGGCGCCGAAGCTCGCACGCACCGCTCCTCCCGTCGGCCGATCGTCGGTCGCGGGCACGAGCGACGCGACGAGCGGGTGTGCGCAGAACGTCCCGTCGCGCGCGCCGATGCCGTGCTCCGCGCTGAGTGCGGCCGCGAGCTGGCTCGGATGCCAACCGCGTACGCGGAAGGTGACGATGCCCACGCGCGGGCTCGACGGTCCCCACATCGACAGCATCTCGAGGCCCGGCAGCGACGCGAGCC
>JAEXCN010000181.1 GCA_023402175.1 Pseudomonadota bacterium
GTGCAGTGGACTGCGCCGTCGCTGCGGGCTGCGGGACCGTCGCCGCCGCAACCGGTGCAGTGGAGGGCGCGGATGCAACAGCCGCTGCGGGAGCGGGTGCAGCTACAGTCGCTGCGGACGCAGGTGAAGCTGCTGCCGGCGCGGCCACGGCTGCCGTCGCTGGTGGTACCGATGCAGCCGGAGCGGGCGAGGCGACCGGCGCAGCGGCGGCAACCTGAGCGCCGGGGCGCGGGACGTTCGACGTCGGCATCGACGACGGCGGCGGAAACTGCGAGCTCGTCGGCGCGGCGGTCGACGCCGGACCTGCGGGAGGGCTGCTCGGCGGCTTCACCTGCTTCTGCGGTGCTCCGCGTCGCGGGTAACCGATGACCGGGTCGCCCTTCCAGTCCTTCCACGACAGCGTGGCGAGCGGAGGCGCCGGCGGCTTGCCGGTGAACTCGACGTCGAAGACCGCGAGGTTCACGAGCTTGCCCATCTTCGCGCCCGTGAGGTGCGCGTCGACGATCTCGAGCTGTCCCTTGAGGACAGCGGTCGCGACGTCCTCGCTCGTGCCTGCTGGAACGGCGAAGGAGTACTCGCGGTACGTCAGCGGCGAAGCATCGGTCGGATTCTGCTCGCGCGACGAGAGGACTTTCAGCGGAGGAAGCCCTGGAAGCGCAGAGCCGATGGGCTTCGGCGCCGCGGATGCGGCCGCTGCTGCCGGGGCCGTCGACACAGCGGCCTTCGAAGCGGGCGCAACCGAGGGGACGCCAGCCTTCGACGCCGGTGCTGCAGCAGACGCTGCCGCGGGCGCAGTGGACTTTGCCGGCGACGCCTTGTCCTTCGCGTCGTCCGTGTCGAACGTGAGACCCTTCTTCGACCCGTTCGTGCCCTTGTCGGGTCCCATCGGACGCGGCGGCGTCGAGCTCGTCGCGGGTGACGACGAAGCCGGAGAAGGCGCGGCCTTCGTCTCCGCCGCCGGGGCCTTCGCCTCCGTCGTGGTCGTCGTCGACGTTGCCGCCGCAGTGGATGGCGGGCTCGGAGCAACCCCGCCCTTGCTCTCCTTCGCGAGAGGGGCGGTCACCGGCATGTCGTCCGGAGCTCGCTTCACGACGAAGCGAACACGTGCGAGCGGGTCGACGGCGCGGTAACCCTCTTCGAGCAGCTCGATCGAGAAGCCGCTCATCGGCCCTTCTTCGCCGCGCTGCGCACGCGCAGCCTGCAGCGCGCGTTGCCAGGATTCGGCCTCGACACAGAACTTCTGAAGATCCGTCTTGCCGAGCGACGAAACTTCAACGAGCCATCGCATGCGTCCGGCGAAGGTATCACCTCCGCCCGCGGGGACAGCCGGATTTCGCTATTCGGCGCGGAGCCCGTCCGACGGTCTCAGACGCGCGGCGTAGAACGCCGGGAAGATGGTCGCCACGAGACATATGAGAATGGCGACAATTCCCGTGATGATGAATTCCGTCGGCCTGACGTTCACGGGGAGCTTCGAGATGAAGTAGACCTTCGGGTCGAGCGGGAAGCCGTACGCGAGCAGGAACTTGCACGCGATCCACCCGAGCACGAGCCCGAGCGCCGTGCCGACGAGGCCGATGATCCCGCCCTGGTAGACGAAGACGCGGAGGATCGCGTCGTCGCTGGCGCCGATGGCCTTGAGGAGGGCGATCTCCTTCTTCTTGTCGAGCACGACCATGATGAGCGTCGCGATGACGGTGAACGCCGCGACGACGATGATCAGCGTGAGCACGACGCTCATCGCGATCTGCTGGATGAGGAGGGCCGTGAAGAGCCCGTGATTCAGCTCACGCCAGTCCATCGTGTGATAGACGCCGTTCGCGAGGATCTTGTCGACGTGCTTCGCGATGTCGGCAGCCTTCTCGATGTCGTCGACCTTCGCCTCGACGCCGGTCACGCTGTCGCCCTGCTCGTAGAACGCCTGCGCCTCGTACAGATCGGTGTAGACGAGCTTCGAGTCGTACTGATCGAACCCAGCCTCGAAGATGGCGATGACGCGGAACTGCTTCGCGATGGGCGGTCGCGATCCGCTCGCGCCGTAGCTCATTCCGATCTGCGGCGACGTGATCTGCAGGCAGTCACCGAGACCGACGTTCAAGCGCTTCGAGAGTGAGCGGCCGATCACGACGCCGGGCAGCGCCTTGATCTGCTCGGGGCTGCGGCAGGGATCGGGATCGATCACCTCCGGCAGCTCGTCGTCTTCGGGCAGCTGGCTCGCGTAACCGCCGGCGGGCACGACGTCGCCCGCAGGATGGAGCGCGGCAGGAGCGGGCTCGGTCTTCGTCGTGGTTTCGGTCGCCGTCGCAGCAGGTCCACCGAGGATCGCGTCGAGCGGATCGGCAGCAGCGGGGGGCGCCTTCTTCTTGTCCTGCTCCCCGATCTCGCCTGCCGCGCCCGTCGCGATGAGCGTCGCGAGATCCGTCGTCCCGGCATCGGCGAGCGCGTCCTTCGCTTTGTCCTCGGCGATCTGCTTCTCGATTGCCTCGAGCACGCTGAGCGTCCCGGCGCTCGCGCCGGCGTCGGCCTTTTCGTCGAGGAACCCGGACTTGCCCGAGGTCGAGCCGGAAGAGAACGCGTCGTGCGGGTTCTCCGGCGGCTTGGCTCCCGGCTTGCGCATCCCGTCGAGCGATCCCTCGACGATGTGCCGCGGCAGATCGAGGACCTTCGGCATGAGCTCCGGATCGACGCCCTTCAAGAGGACGCCGGTCGCGGTGCGCTCGCCGTGCGTCACCATCATCGGGTTGATCACGAACGGCGCGACCGCGACGACGCCGGGCACGCCCTCGACCTTCTTCATCACGTCGCGGTAGTCGCGGAAGTGCACCGCGTACTTGAGCACGATGACGTGCGCGTTGACGCCGAGGACCTTCTCGCGGAACTGCTCCTGGAACCCGCCGGTCACGCTCATCACGATCGCGAGGGCAGCGACCCCGAGCGCGACGCCGAGCATCGCGAAGGCGGTGCCGACGGAGACGAAGGCGCGCTTCTTCGAGCCGAGATACCGGAGAGCGATCTGGAAGGGGTAGCCCATGGGAGAAAGAGCGGCGCCGGTCCGAGAGGCGAGGAGTATGTACCCAGTGTGGGCCCGGGGGAGGCCAGGTCGCACGAGGGCGATGACAGGCGTAGATCCGGCCGCACCTCTAGCACGGCGCTTGCTCCTCCCATTCCTTTTCCGAGCGGATCCAGCTCCAAATTTCGCTCAGCCTGGAGGCCCGAGGCGAGGCGAACCGAGACGAGCCGAACCGAGGCGAGGCGAGCCGCGGAGCTTGTCGATCGGCCGCGCGAGAGACCCCGTGGACGCGCGAAAATCGTTTATTGTTTCGATCGGTCCGCTTGATGTCCGAGGGCAAGGACAGATCGCCTTTGCATGTGCCTACGGTGCCCGCGGGCACTGTGGAAGCGGCCTCGTCGACGCAGATGACGATGGACCCGGTGACGCTGCATTCCGGCAGCCGCGTCTCGTCGCAGCAGAGGATCGACGTGTATCTCGGCAGCACGCTCGAGGGGCGTTACGTCGTCGAGTCGCTCCTCGGCGAAGGCGGGATGGGCTTCGTCTATCTCGGCCGCCACAAGCTGATCGACAAGCGCGTCGCCATCAAGATCCTCCGCGGCGACTTCGCGGCCGACCAGGAGATGACCGAGCGCTTCCTCAACGAGGCGCGCGCAGCGTCGTCGATCGGCAACCCGCACATCGTCGACATCTTCGACTTCGGGCGGCTGCCGGACGGCGCAGCCTTCTTCGTGATGGAGTTCCTCGACGGGACCAGCTTGTCGGAGCTGATGAGTCAGCTCGGCGTGGTGCCCATCGCGCGCCTGCTCCACATCGCCAAGCAGATCGCTCGCGGCCTCGCGGCGGCCCACGCACGCGGCATCGTCCATCGCGATCTCAAGCCCGACAACGTGATGTTGATCACGCGCGTCGACGACAAGGACTTCGTGAAGATCCTCGACTTCGGGATCGCGAAGGTCGGTGGCGAGCACGGGCGACTCACGCGCGCGGGCAGCGTCTTCGGAACGCCGCACTACATGTCTCCGGAGCAGGCCGCGGGCGTGCCCGTCGATCCGCGCACGGACATCTACTCGGTCGGGGTGATCCTCTACGAGATGCTGGCGAGCAAGGTCCCGTTCGACGCCGACAACGTCATGGGCATCCTCACCCAGCACATGTACAAGCCGCCGCCGCCGCTCCGCACGACGGGGCCGCAGACGCAGGACGTGCCGGCGGGGCTCGAAGCCATCGTGCTCAAGGCGCTCTCCAAGAAGGTGGAGCTCCGGTACCAGACGATGGAGGCGTTGATCGCCGACCTGGAGAAGGTCGAGCGCGGGATGATCCCGGACGCGGCCCCCGAGGTCGCTGCCAGCTCGGGCGGTTTCGACGTCCCCGCCGATTACTTCCGCAGCTCGACGACCGATCCGGGAAGCTCGGCGATGCTCTCGGCGAACGCGCTCGCGCCCAACAAGCGGAGGGGCATCCTCGTCGGCGCAGTTGCGGGGGCCGTCCTTCTGCTCGGTGTCGTCGGCGTGTTCGTGATCGTCTCGTCGCTCAAGACGGAGAACGCTCACGCGACGACGATCCCGAGCGCGTCCATCGAGCTCGATCCACCGCCTCAGCCCGCCGTCGCGCCGGAGACACCGGCGATCACCGTCGCGAAGACGTCGGTGACGGTCACGACCGATCCCGTCGACGCGACGATTGCGCTCGACGACGACAAGAAGGATGCGCCCCAGCAGCAGCCGCGTACCGTCGCCGTCGGTCGCGACGAGCGCGTGACGATCCGCATCGAGCGCCCCGGCTACAAGACGTTGAAGCACGTGCTCGACGGAAAGAAGCTCGACCCGCACAACGCGCGTGTCGTCCTTCGACTCGAGCGCGACGTCGCCGTCGTGAAGACCGGCGCGCCGGCCGTTGCCAAGACGCAAGCGACGACGCCGAAGCCGGCGCCCACGCCGAGCGCGTCGATCGCTCCGCCGGCCCCTGCGCCCACGTTGACGGCGCGACCGGCGTGGTGCTCCGTCGAGGATTGGGATCCGTTCCTCAAGAAGTGCGTGAAGAAGGCGCCCTGACCGAGGTCGCGCGCGCGTGCACGTGAGCGCCCGTCAGCACGAGCATTCCTGGCGCGCTTATCGCAGCCGGGCACATCATGCGCCATCGCGACTGCGTGACCGGAGCCGTGGCGGTCGTGTTTGGCTTCGCCGCCCTGCTCGCTTGCAGTGAAAGCACCCCTCCGCCCGAGCCGAGGCGCTCGCCGTCGCCGACGATCCCGAGCTGCCTCACGGATGCGGACTGCTCCGCTGGTGAAGAATGTCGCGATGGGGTGTGCACGCGTCCAGGGCTCGACGAAGAGCGCGGAGGCGGCGAGGGGGAGCGCAGGTGGTCTGCAGACTGCCCGGCAGGCTGCGCTCCTTCGGAGATGTGCGTCGAGGGAAGGTGCGTCGAGCGGAGCAGCGAGGACGGCGGTACCGACGGCGCGACGACGTGCGGAGCGTGCCCGGAACGTTGGCTCTGCGACGCCGCGAGGGGCGTCTGTGTTCCGCCGGGCGAGGCGCCGACGGGGACCGGAGAGAGTCACAACCCGCAATGACATGCGCTCGCGTTCGCGTTTACGCGCGAACTCGGGTGTTCGAGGCGCTCGCGCTTACGCCTGTTGAACGAGGCGCTCGCGCTCACGCGCGAAGGGTGACGAGAGCTCGGCAGCGAGCGCCGTCTCAGGGCGTCGTCGTGAACGCGCTCCCGTTCCAGGAATAGCGGACGTTCTTCACGTCTCCCCACGGGAGGAGCAGCGGCTCGACGGGGCCCGTGCCGGGTTGGTCTTGCGGCCACGGGTACGATTCCTTCGTCCAGCCCTTCGCCGTACCGGGGCGCGCGTCGATGTCGAAGCCCCTGCCAGCTTTCGCAGGGACGAACTGGACGAGACCCTGCACGCGCTTGCTGCCCATCTCGCGGCCGGTCTCGATCGCGAACACACGCGCGATGTTGCCGGCCTTCACCTGGTAGACGAACAGTCCGTCGATGTCGATCGTGTCACCCGCGGGGCTCTTCGCGTGGCGTGCGCCGCGCACGATGAGCTCGGCGGAGCCGTTGCCGTCGAGATCGCGCGCGGTGAGCTCGGCGATGTCCTTGTCGTCGGCGAACTGCGTGAGCGACATGCGCGCGTAGCCCGTTCCACCCTTGAACGAGGGACCGAGCACGACGATGTCACGCCCGAAGAGCGCGACGCGCTCCGGCTTCGCATCGCCGTCGACGTTCACCTCGAGATCGAAGCGAGGCTTCGTTCCGGCCGGGATGCTCGCGTCTTTCATGTACGCCTCGAGGACCTGCTTCCCGAGGTCGGAGCCCTTCTGCACGGCCGGCGTAGGCACGTCGCGCGGTAGCGGCTCTTGCTTCTCGCCGCCCTTCGGCGCGCTCGGAGGGCCCGCCGTCGCGGCCTGAGCGACCTCGCTCGCCTTCGCGAACTTCCCGCCTTCGAGCTTGAATGTCTTCGACTTGATCGTCCCCCACGGGAGGAGGAGCGGCTCGACGTCGCCGGCGATGGTCTCGTTGAACGTCCTGGCGTCCCAGCCGACGGCAGGCTCGGTGCTCACCTCGATCTGCTTCGCCGAGAGACGGGCCGCGTTCGAGACGCGCTTCCTTCCGTCGCTCGATGCGATCGCGATCTGGTGCGCGAAGATCGTCGAGGGCTCTTCACCCGACGGGATCGACCACACCTCGAGGATCTCGTGCGCCGACGATCCCTGCGTCACGCGGCGCCGAACGACGAGGTCGGACTTCCCGCGTCCGGTGACGGAGCTCGTCTCGAGCGAGACGATCTCGCCGGCGACCTCTCGCCAGAAGAACTGGTGGCCCTTGCGATACCCTGGACCGCAGATCGTGAAGAAGCGGCCGAAGACGCTGATGCGTTCCTTGCGGTCGTCCCCGGCGACGTCGGCGTAGACGTCGATCTTCGGCTTCGTGCCGGCGAGCCCCTTCTGCTCGAGGAGACCTTCGAGGACCGCCTGTTCCGCGGGGATCGGAAGTGCAGGGAGGTCGCCGGGTCTTTCGACGCTGCCTCGCCCGGTCGCGAGCACGCCGCTGACGCGCGAGCCGTCGCCGTCGTGATAGCGGAACGCGGCGCGCATTCCGACGCGTGTCGTCTGCGCTTCGGGGAACGAGCTCCACGGGATCGTCGCTTCGAACGTGACGCCTCCCTTCACGTCGTTCTCGACGAGCCTCGCGCCCGCGACCTTTTGACCGGCGTTCGGTCCGGCGGTCCACTTCACGGCGCCGGGTGCGCTCCCCGGCGTGCCTGGCCAGAAGCCGATCTCGTACGCCGCGAGCGCGCCGCGACCGGAGGGGAATGCGATCGTGAGCGTGACGTGATCCTCGTTCTCGCCGTACCTGCCCGATCGCGTGAGCTTCGAATCGGCGATCTCGGCGGCGACCCAGAGCGTGTCGTCGCCCGCCTGCACCGCGACGTCGAGCGACAGGCCGCTGGTGCTCCCCGAGATCGTCTCTTTTGCCGGCGAGCGCGCGTGCCACTCCTTGAGCACGCCGTCGAGCTTCGGCGCGCTCTGCTTCGAGAGGCTCTCCGCGCGGAGCGGCCCCGCGAACGCCACCTCGGTGCCGGTGCTCTCCTCGCGATTGCCGGCGCCGCCGAGCGCCGCGAGGCCGCCTTGCTCGGCCGCGAGCTGGCCGATCGACTCGTGCTTCTCCGCGTTCGGGTCGTCCTTCGTCCCGGATTTGGCGTCGGGCCTGCCGGCGCCCCCTCCGCAAGCCGCGATGGCGAGCACCGAGGTCGAGGCGAGGATGGTCAGCAGCCGAGAGCGTTTCGTCATCGACGCGAAAAATACCTGCGTATCGGCCGCATCGAAAGTCCGATGGCGTTCGGTCGACCTCAGCGTTTTCGGGCTCTCCGGCGGATGCGAGCAGTCGTGCTGAGCGCGCCCACAGTCTGGATGGAAGCTTGCACTGCCCCATGGCGTGAACCCCATCGCGCCTCCGAACTCCCCGTCTCTTCGTCGTTGTGTTTCCAGCCGCGTGTCCCGCGTAACCCATCGGCTGTGGGCGGCGCGACACTCGCTCCTGCTGCTGGCGGCGCTGGCCGTCCCCGTCGTCGCGGCGGACTCCCTCGCAACGCGGCAGGCCTTCGCGCAGGAGCGTCCGCTCGACACCGGTGCTTCGCTCGAGGCGCAGACCGAGAGCGGCGCGACGGCGCGACTGCCGGTCGTGTCCGAGACGCTGCAACTGCGTGTCGAAGACGGCTTCGCCACCGCACTTCATCGTCACGTCTTCCAGAACGAGAGCAAAGCTCGCCTCGAGGGCACGTATCGCCTGATCGTCGGCGAGGGCGCGACGGCGACCGGATTCGCGTACTGGAATGGAGAAGAGAAGATCGTCGGAGAGGTCTTCGAGCGCGAGGCCGCACGCGAGATCTACGAAGCGCTCAGCGGGATGCGCCGCGATCCAGGGCTCCTCGAGCAGACCGGCGAGGGCTCGTTCTCGTTCCGCGTGTTTCCGATCGAGCCGGGAGAGAAGAAGCGCGTGGAGGTCTCGACCGGACGCGTCCTCCAGCGCCGCCGAGGGAAGATCGAGTACCGCGCACGGCTGTCTCGTCTCGACGCCACTTTCGACGTCGAGATCCGCGATGGCCGCGGCGTCACGGCGATCGACAGCCCGACCCACGACGTCACGACCGAGCCCATCGACGGCGGCGTGAAAGTCCGCGTCGGCGCCGCGAAGGACCCGAAGAGCGAAGCGCCCGAGCTCTTGCTCACGTACGCGAACAAGGACCCCGAGGTGCTTCACGCGACGCTCCACAAGGGTGAGGGCGCCGGGTACTTCAATCTCGCGCTCGGGACGAAGCCCGCAGCACCGTCGGAGAAGCGTCTCCCGCACGACGTCACGCTCGTCCTCGACCGATCGGGGAGCATGCAAGGCGAGCCCATGGACGCGGCCAAAGCGGCGGCCAAGAAGCTGATCGATCAGCTCGAGCCTACCGACGCCGTGAACGTGATTGCGTTCGACGACAAGATCGAGGCGCTCTTCGACAAGCCGCGCGTCCTCGATGCCGCGACGAGGGCGAAGGTCGACAAGTTCATCGGCAAGATCGACGCGCGCGGAGGCACCGAGATCGCCAAGGCGCTCGAGCGGGCGCTCGCGTCGCAGACGAAGGACGCTCGACCGGACGTCGTGTTCTTCCTCACCGACGGCCAGTCGGACGGGCCTTCGGCGATCAAGGTGGCCTCGGCCGACCCGAGCGACACATCGGTCTTCACGGTCGGTCTCGGAAGCGGCGTCGACAAAGCGCTGCTCGGGAAGATTGCATCGCTGCGTCACGGCCGGTTCACCTACGTCGCGGATGCGCGCGCCGTGGGCGCGGAGCTGCCCAAGCTCCTCGCGCAGCTCTCTCCCGCGGTGCTGACGGACCTCGAGCTCTCCGCCGAAGGCGCGAAGCTCGACGCCATCTACCCGACGACGCTGCCCGATCTCTTCCACGACGACGAGCTCCGGATTTCCGGGCGCGTCGAGGGCTCGACGCCGGCGAAGATCGTCCTTCGCGCCAAGGAGGGCGGCGTCGCGCGGCGCTTCGAAGTGGCGATCGATCCTGCCGCCGGGAGCACGCGTCCGTGGGTCGCGCGCACGTGGGCACTCGCGCGCGTCGGTGATCTGCTCGAGCAGGAGCGCGCGAACATGAATGACACCGAGCGCGAGCACATGCACGCCGAGATCGTCGACCTCGGGCTCACCTGGGAGCTCGTCACGCCTTACACCTCGTTCCTCGCGCTCCCGGAGAAGGAGATTACGAAGGAGCTGAGCAGCGCGGTCGGCTCGATGCGCGAGCGCCGCGCGAAGTTGCTCGCCGCCAACAAGGACGCAGCCACGCTCTCCCGAAGCGCGATGCCGCCGGGAGATCCGATCCTCAAGGTCCGCGCGCCCAAGAATGCGCAGCGCGTGACGGCCTATTTCCCGTTCGGGCTCACCCTGGACCTCGCGTGGGACGAAGGCTCGGAGCAGTGGCTCGGACGCTTCCTCGTCCCGAAGGAGGTCGCGGACGGAACCTACGAGGTCCCGGTCTCGATCATCCACGCGGATGGGCGGGTCGAGGCGAGCTCCACGTCGTACACGATCGACGCGAAGGAGCCCTCGTTCGAGGTCCTGACCGAGGTGCGTCCGGGAGGTGTGCTCGTGCGCGTCCTCGTCGACGAGCCCGCGCTCGAGGCCCGGGTCGGCGCTCCGAATGGCACCGTCGATCTGACGGCGTCGAAGGACAAGCAGTCGTTCGAGGGTTTCGTGCCGCTCGCCTCCGGCGAACAGGCGGTCCGCGTCGTGGTCGCCGATCGCGCGCGCAACGAGAGCGACCGCACCATTCGCCTGACGGTGACGCAATGAGCTGGAAGCTCGGGCTCGCTCTGGCCGCGGCGCTGCTCGTTCCGATCCCGCGTGTGATCCACGGCGATGCGCCGACGGCGCGCGCGACGACGAACGACTCGACGGTCGTGGATGTCACGACGGCTTCGCCGCCGCCCTCCGCAGATGTCGCGAGCGCGCCGGCCGATCGTTTCCACGGCCGCACGATCGCGCCGATCGAGACGTGGAGCTCGGCGCGCGATGCGCGGGCGCTCGCGGCCGACGCCACGTTCGTGTGGGTCGCGACGGGCGGCGGCATCGATCGCCATTCACGCACCACGCGCGAGCGCCGGCACTTCGGCGTCGAGGACGGCCTCGATACGCTCGACGTGCGCTCGGTCGAGTCGACCTCGCGCGGGATCGTCGTGCAGACCGGGACCTCACGTTGCGCGATGATCGCCGAACGCTTCACGTGCACGCCGGCCCAGGCCGCGGCCGCAAAGGCCGACAGCGGCGCGAGCTTCCGAGGCCATCCGGTCACGGCGCGGCTCGCGGTCGGGGAAGGCGAATATGTTGCGACCCGTGGCGGAGGCGCGTTCTTCGTCCCGGCGGACGATCGCTCGAAGCCGATGCCGCTCTCGACGAGCTCCGACGAGCCCGCGAGCTTCATCCACACCGGTGCGGTCTTCCGAGGGGCGCTCTGGCTCGGGACCTTCGACGACGGCCTCTACCGCGTGCCGCTCGCGAGTGACGGAGAGCCGACCGGTTCGCTCGCGACCAGCATGAAGCGGGTGAAGAGCCCAGCTCGCCTCGTGAACCGACTGGTCGCGACGACGGGAAGAGATCCCGCGCTCTTCGTCGGCGCGAGCGATGGGCTCTTCGTAACCCGCGATGGTGTGAAGCTCTCGCGCGTCGACGCGATCGCTCCCCACGCGATCACCGGGCTCGCCGTGAGCGAGAAGCATCTCTGGGTCACGTCGACGGAGGCGCTCTATCGTCTCGCCTTGGACGGGAAGGGACCCGTCCAGCGCTCGTTCGTCCGGCCCGGAGGCTCACACGCCATCCAATCGGTCGCCGTGGACGAGCGCGGCACGGCCTGGCTTGCAACGGAGGACCGCGGCGTCGTGCGCGTCGATGCCGACGGCGCCGTCCATGGCTACGACCGCGTGTTCGGTCTGCCGTCGAGCTGGTTCGTCGCCGTGGAAGTCGACGGACAGGGTGGCGCGATCGCGGCCTCACTCCGTCACGGAGCGGTGCGCATCGGGCGCGATGGCAGCTGGTCGCCCGTCGATTGGGCGCCGAACCCCTGGGGCCTCGGCGTTCGTCGCGATGCGCAGCGAACGTGCGTCGCGACGCAAGGTGGAGCGCGCTGCGCGACGGACGGCGGTGAGATCGAGTCGCTCGCGCTCCTGCCCGATCCGCGCGTCCACGTGTTCCTTCCGCTCGGCAGCGCGATGCTGGTCGGCACGGAAGCGGGCGTCGCCGTCTATGCGCTCTGACCTGGCGCGCTCGCGCGCTCTGCTCTGGACGCGCTCGCGTACGAACGCTCTGCCCTGGACGCGCTCGCGTACGAGCGCTTTTCGAGCGTGAGGTTCGACTCACTTGCTCGGGACGCGGCGGGACATCGGGCCGAGGTTCTTGCCGACGAGCCCCGCGCGCTGGAGCACCTTCAGGAGCTCGATCATCGGGATGATCGACGCCGAGAGACCCAGGACGATGAGCCACTCGTACGAGGTCATCGCATGCGTCTGGAACACGGCGCGAAGCGACGGCACCAGGATGGCCACGAGGTGGATGGCGGCGCTGACGACGATCGCGCCGAGGAGCGCGAGCGGCATGAAGGGTCGCATCGCGAAGATCGACGCCGTCGGTGAGCGGCAGTTCAGCGCGTGGAACAGCGGCGAGAGCGCGAGCAGCGAGAACGCGGCTGCCCGAGCGAACGACGGTAGCTCGTTCGCCTCGACCTTCCACGGCAGGAGGTAACAGACGACCGCGAGGCCGCCCATGAGCACGCCGACCGCGCCGATGCCGAGGTACTCGCGCGCTCCGAGGAGACCGCTCGCGGCCTTGCGTGGGCGCTCCATCATCTGGGTCGGATCGGGCGGATCGATGCCGAGCGCGAGGGCAGGGAGGCCGTTCGTGACGAGGTTGATCCACAGGATCATCAGCGGCCGGAGTCCCAGCATGTCCGGCATCACGCTCGCGACGAACACGGTCACGATGAGCCCGGCGTTGGACGAGAGCAGGAAGAAGATGAACTTCTGGATGTTGCGCCAGATGGCGCGGCCTTCGCGGACGGCGTCGACGATCGTCGCGAAGTTGTCGTCCGCGAGGACCATGTCGGCGGCCTCGCGCGCGACGTCCGTGCCGTCCCTGCCCATCGCGATGCCGATGTGAGCTTCCTTCAAGGCGGGCGCGTCGTTGACGCCGTCACCGGTCATCGCGACGATGTGGCCACGCGCCTTGAATGCCTTCACGATCCGGAGCTTCTGCTCGGCGGTGACGCGGGCGAAGACGCGGACGTGATCGATCCGGCGCTCGAGTGCTTCGTCGGAGAGCTTCTCGAGCTCCGCGCCCGTCAGCGCGATCGCGCCCTCTTCCCAGAGGCCGAGCTCCTGTGCGATCGCGACCGCGGTGAGCTTGTGATCGCCCGTGATCATGACGGCCCGCACGTGTGCGTCGGCGCATGCACGGACGGCTTCCTTCACGCCCTTGCGCGGCGGGTCGATCATGCCGACGAGGCCGAGGAACACGAGGTCCCGCTCGAGCGCCTTGGGCTCGAAGGATTCGGGCAGCGCCTCGAGGGGCTTATAGGCGGCGGCGAGCACGCGCAGGGCCTTATCCGCCATCGCCTTGTTCTGCGCGAGGATCGCCTCGCGGTCGGCGTCGGTCAGCCGGGCCGCTTTGCCGTCCTTGTAGATATGGGTGCATCGCTTGAGC
>JAEXCN010000193.1 GCA_023402175.1 Pseudomonadota bacterium
GATCGACGCCCTGCTCGAGGGCTGCGCGACGCGTCGACGGAGCCGCAAGCGGCTTGGTCGGCTCGACGGACGGAGGGACGGGCTCGGCCGTCTTCGTCGCGACGTTCGGCGACGCCGCATGAGGAGCTGCCTCGTTCGCGCCGGCAGCGGCGGTCACGGACTCGTCGATCTGACAGATGACCGTCCGGACGGGCACGACGTCGCCCTCGTTCGCGAGGAGCTTCACGATCCGGCCGCTTGAGGGGGCCGGGAGCTCGCTGTCCGCCTTGTCCGTGGCGATCTCGGCGAGCGGCTGGTCTTTTGCGACGACGTCGCCCTCCTTGACCAGCCACTTTGTGATCGTTCCTTCCGTCACGCTCTCGCCGAGCTGAGGCACCTGTACGTCGATCATCGCGGGCGCCAACCTACTCCAGGGACGGGGGCGTCCGCAACGCGTCCAGCCCTGAACCGCCCATCTTCCTTGAGGATCTCCTGCGTCGCGAGGTGCGACCGGCGCTGTTGCCTTTCCGCGGCTCGGCGTTCTCGAGCCAGGCTCTGGTCCAAACGCGCACGCACCCGGGCCTCGGGCTGCCGAGCTCGCGGACGCTTCCAAGGGAACCGAGCTGAGCGGGTACTTCGAATGCAACGGGGCTCGAGGCCGTCCATCGCGGGCGAGGAGCCCTTCAGAAGGAAGCATCGTGATGACGAAACGCCTCAGCCCCTGCACGCTCTCGATCTCGGCCTTCCTCGGCGCAGCTGCGGTCCTCGCCGCATGTGGCGGGCACACCGCCGCGCCCGTCGCGCGCGGGCCGTCGTCGAGCACGGACGCGCAGGGTCACGCGTGCGCGCTCCCGGTCGCGTCCGCGCGTGCACCGCAGCCCATCGGATCGTCCGGCACGGGCGGGGCCGTCGCGCTCGCATCGATCGACGGGCGGCGCATCGCGTTCATCGCCGACGAGGACGCAAAGGCGGTCCTCACGTTCGACGTCGACGCGAAGAAAGAGCTCGCATCGACGAAGCTCGGAGGCGTGCCGTCACAAGTGTATGTCGCACGCGACGGCCGCGTGTTCGTCGCCGTGCGCGACGCAAGCAAGGTCGTTGCGCTGAGGATGGTGCGCCCCGATGCTCCGCTCGAGCCGGTCTGCGAGGCGACGACGCCGGCCGAGCCCGTCGCCATCGCAGCCTCGCCCGACGAGACGACGCTCCTCGTGACGACGGGATGGGGGCAGAAGCTCGCCGCCTTCGACGCCGGGACGCTCGCGCCCCGCTTCGAAGCGAAGCTCTCGCGCGAGCCGCGGGGCGTGGTCGTCTCCGACGACGGCAAGACCGCCTTCGTCTCGCACGCGGTCGGCTCGGTCGTGAGCGTCGTCGATCTCGCCGGTCCGAAGCATGCGGTCCGAACGATCGCGATGCGCGGCAAGGATACGACGCTCCCCGCGCAGATCGCCGCGGTGCGCCGCTCGCTCGAGCGCCTCGAGAAGACCTCGCCGATGGTCGCGCGCTCGCAGCAGCACATCGTCGCGTCACTCGAAAGGCGCGCCGCGCAGGGCCGTGCGAGCTGCCAGGGCTTCGTCCTGGCGAAATCGGCCGCCATCCAGAACCGCATCTTCGCGCCTCAGGTGATGGTGGACCCCGGGGATCTCGAGCAACGCCCCGCGGGCTACGGCGATGCGAGCGGAGCCCCGGAGGTGCCGGCGGTCGCCGTGATCGACGAGGCCGCGGCGACGCCGCTCGAGGCGAGCATGTCGCCGGCTGGACACCTCCCCGCCCGTGATCCACGCATGACGATCGGCCTCGGCGAGGACGATCCGACGGGCGAATGCCTGCTCCCGCGCGCGGCCGCGATCGATCCCGAGACGAAGTCGCTGCTCGTCACGTGCTTCGGCATCGACGCGGTGATCGCGTACGACGCGATGTCGGGCTCGCCCGGGCGAGCCGCGCGGCGGCAATGGAACGTCGGCGCCGGCCCGAGCGGGATCGCGATCGACGCCGCGAAACGGCAGGCAGTCGTGTTCTCGCAGTTCGATCGGACCGTGAGCGTGCTACCGCTCGGCGGCGACGAGATCGTCGAGGACAACAGCGCTCGAGCTACCATCGAGAAGACTGCACTCGCGCCGATCGTCGACGGAGCACTCTCTCCCCAGCTGCTCGTCGGTCGGATGCTCTTCCACGCGTCCGGCGATACCCGCATCTCGTCCGACGGGCGCGCATGCGCGAGCTGTCATCCGGACGGCCGCGACGACGCGATCACGTGGGCGACCCCGGAGGGACCTCGCCGCTCGATCATGCTCGCCGGACGCGTGAGCAAGACGCCCCCGTATTCGTGGGACGGCAATGCAGCCACGATCCAGGCGCATCTCGGCTCCACGTTCCAGCGCCTGCGTGGCCAGGGCCTACGCAGCTTCGAGCTCGAAGCGCTCGTCAGCTACGTCTCGTCGATGCCCGCGCCGCCGCCGCGCGCGATCGAGGACAAGGCGAAGGTCGAGCGCGGTCGTCAGATCTTCGTCTCGAACGAAGCCGGCTGTTCGAGCTGCCACGCCGGCAGCCACTTCACCGACGGTGCGAGCCACGACGTCGGGAGCAAGCACGCGGTCGATGTCGGCGAGAAGTTCAACACGCCGTCGCTTCAATTCGTCGGAGGGACCGGGCCGTACTTCCACGATGGGCGCTACGCGACGCTCGGCGAGCTGCTCCGCAAGAGCGACGGGAAGATGGGCCACACGAAGCACCTCACGAACGCGGACATCGACGCGCTCCAGAGCTACCTCGAGGCGCTGTGAAGGCGCGTCGAGGATGGACGAAACACGAGAAGGACGGGCCCATGACACGACTCGCGCACGGTTACGTTCCGTCCCGCCTTCCCCGTCCGGGGCTCGCGCTCCTGTCGGCGTTCACGCTCGCGGTGCTCGCGCCGTCGAGGAGCGAAGCTCGCCCGATGCCTCGTTACGGTGAGCTCCCCGTCGGCCGGATGACCGCGCCGCCGACGGCGGCCAGGCCAGCGTCGATTCCCGCGGGCGAATCGGTAGCAGGCCTCACGCTCACCCCCGGAACGAGCGGGCAGCTGGTGGTCTCGGTGGACGGGACTCCCGCCAGACGGAGCGCGACGGCCTCGACGCGCTCGAGTACGAGCGCTCCGCCGCGTCCGGGCGACGCGTGTTTCTCCTACGACAGGCCGCCCGTGATTTCCGCATCACTCGATCGATTTGCCGGACGCCCGGGAAGTGACGATCTCGCGCAGGAATGGGATACGACGCTCGCGCCCGACGCCTTCGCGTGGGGGCCACCACACGGGGCGGGCGTGGTCGCGATCCACGTCGAGCGTGTGACCGAACGCGACGGAGCGCCCGCGCTCGAGACGATGGACGCCTGGGTCGATCCGACCACCCGCGCGGGTCGTCTCATCGCGAAGGCGGTGCTCCCACTACGCGAGGTCGCGAGCGCGCCGGGTGGCGTGAAGATCCTCGCTGGACGTGACGAACGTCCCGACGGGAAAAGCTTCGTGCAGCTCGTGCTCACGCGCACGAAGGACGCGCCGCAGGTCGGTTCTCCAATGAGCACACGCGAAGACGGCTCGCTCGTCCCGCTCGGGAATTGTGCTCACCAGCGCGTGGCGCTCGCGGCGACCAAGTCGGGGGAGAGCGCCGTCGTCCAGCTCCCGACCGTCCTTTCTCCGCTCGCCCCCGGAGAGCCGAGCGTCACGCCGCCGCGTTCCCGGCTCGCCTCGGGCAACCAAGCGAGTGAGGTCCGAACCCGGCCGCTGCGGATCAACATGAGCGTCAGTCAGACGTCGCGCGACAAGGAGCCGATCCTCGCGGTGAGCACCGCGTGGGGAGGTCCGGAATCGCACCAGCCCGTGTTCGGCCCGCTACCTTCGCCGCCGCCGCCGACGATCGCCACGGTTGCTCCTCTCGTGGAGGTGGCAAAGCCTCGCTCTGCCGATCCCGGCTTCTGAAGCGATCTCAGGCGCGCCGTCGAAGCGAAGCGACGAAGTACCCGTCCGTCCCGTGCTCGTGAGGCAGGAGCCGGAGCGTCGTCCCGCCTTCGCCTGCGACCGCGATCGCAGGTCCGGAGTCGAACGGCACCAACTCGAGGCCCGCGCCGGCGGCGACGTCGGCGAGCACGTCTTCCGCTTCCTCGCGGAGCACACTGCAGACGGCATACACGACGCGGCCGCCGGGCTTCGCGAGCGTCGCGGCCCGGGCGAGGATCGCGCGCTGGAGCCGCGACAGCTCCTCGACATCGGCCGCGGAGCGACGCAACGCGAGCTCGGGCCGGCGCCGGATCGTTCCGGTCCCCGAGCACGGCGCGTCGATGAGGATCCGGTCGTAGCCGCCCTCTGCCGCGCCGCCGGTGCCGAGCGACCAGTCGACGGCGAACGTCGAACGAGGACGGCACGCGATGCGCTCGAGCTCACGCGTCAGTCGATCGAGCTTCTTCGGATGAACGTCGGCGGCATCGACGGCTCCGGAGCCGCCCACGGCGCGCGCGAGGAGCCCCGTCTTGTTGCCGCGTCCGGCGCATGCGTCGAGGACGACTTCCCCTGCCCGCGCTCCGAGCGCGAGCGCGACGAGCTGCGACCCTTCTTCTTGCGGGGTCCATGCGCCTTCTTCGTAGCCGGGGAGCTCCGTCAGCTTCCCTGCCCCGCGAGCGAGCACCGCGTGCGGTGACACGCGCCCGGCCTCGAAGCTCGCCTGCGGACGGGCCTCGCGGAAGCGCGAGAGCCATGCGTCGCGCATGGCGGCGTCCTCGATGCGGATCCCGAGCGGAGGCGCGCCTTCGTGCGATCCGAGCAGCGCGAGCGCAGCGTCCTTGCCGATCGCGCGCACGACCGACTCTCGAAGCGACGCATCGGTCGACTCGTAGGCAGCGCGCGCGAGCTCGTCGGGCGACGGGCGGGGCTCGGTCGCGAGCTTCCTCAATACGGCGTTCGCGAATCCCGCGACCTGCGCTCCGCGCACGGCGCGTACCGCGCTGACCGCCTCGCTCACCGCAGCGAAGGCCGGGACACGCGTGAGGACGAAGATCTGGTACGCGGCGACGGCCAAATGGGCACGCACGATCGGGTCGAGCTTGTCGATGCCGCGCTTCGCGTGGCGTCCGATCCTTGCCTCGAGCCAGCCGAGCAGCCGCAACGTCCCGTAGACGAGCTCCGTGGCGAGCGCGCGGTCGCGGGCATCGAGCTGAACCGCACGCTCGAGCTCGGCATCGAGCGCTGCTGCTGCAAAGGCCTTCTCCGCGACGACGCGCGAGATGACGACGGCCGCGACCCCGCGCGCGCTCGGTACGAGCATGGCCGCCACGCGTAGCACGCACTCGGTCGATGCCGGAAGCAGTCTCCGCGTGCGATCCCGCAGATCGGCGCCGACGTCGGCTCATCGCCGGAAAAGCGTGGCCGTGGAGCGACAGCGCGGTCGCGGTCGCCCCTACTCCACGTAGAGGCGGAGATACGGCGGCGCCTGGTACGTCGTGCTCTTGTAGTCGTACGCCTGGATGTGGACGACGGCCTTCTCGCAGACGCCGAGCTGGAGACCACCGCCGTTCGCCTTCGTGAGGCCCGGGCAATACGCGCTGCCGCCTGCCTCGGGGCTCGCGTAGCCGCCCGCGCCGTTCGTCCCTTCGGCGACGACGAATGCGCAGCCGAGCCTCTCGTCGTCGTTCGCCGGGATCGTCGGCCGACGATAGAACGTGAGGAAGGCATCGCCGCCGACGATGCTGCTGCAATCGGCCCACGCCGAGAGCGTGATCGGAACCCCCGCCGTGTTCTGGACGACGGCGTAGCGTCCGGGCTGGAGCACGTTGGTGTAGAGCGGCGCCGTCTGGCACGAGCCGGCGTTCGCCCAGCGGGACATCACGCCGGTCCCGGAGCTCAGGTTCGTGCCGAGCGTCGTGAGCGTGCCGACCGCGCCGAGCGCGAAGCTCACGCCGGTCGTGTCGCAGCCCACGTTCAGGAACGCAGCCTGGCTCGAGCCACCGCCGGGAGCAGGGTTCGTCACGGAGATGGAGACGCTGCCCGGGTTCAGCAGATGGTTGGCCGGGATCTTCGCCGTGAGCTGACCGCCGCTGACGTACGTCGAGGAGACGACCTGCCCGTTGCTCTTCACCGAGCTGCCGGCGACGAAGCCGTTGCCATACACGGTGATCACCGTGTCGGCCGAGCCCGCGACCACGGCGGACGGATTCATCGACGTGATCGTCGGCACCCCATTCGCGACCGTGAACGCGAGCGCGGTGGAGGTGCCGCCGCCGGGAGCCGGATTGACGACGCGGACCGCGATCGACGACGCGCTCGCGAGCTGCGCAGCGCTGAGCGTCGCCTTCACGTGGGTGCTGTCGACGAACGTCGTCGCAGCCGGTGCGTTGTCGAACGTGATCTGCGAGGTGACGAAGAAGCCGACGCCGGTGACGGTGACGTCGGTCGGACCGGAGCCCGCGAGCGCGTTGCTCGGCGAGACCGACGAGGCCGAGGGCGCCGGATATTGCACCTTGAACACGACCGGTGCGCTCACGCCGCCGCCGGGAGGCGGGTTCTGCACCGCGATCGGGAAGTCACCTGCCGCGGTGAGCGCCGACGCGGGCACCTGGGCCTCGAGCTTGTTCGAGCCCTTGTACGTCGTCGGGAGCGCCGTGCCGTTGAACAGCACCGCGCTGCCGCTCACGAACCCGCCGCCGTTCACCGTCATCGCGAACGCCGCCGACCCGACGAACGCCGCGGACGGATTGATGTTCTGGATCGATGCGCTCGGATTCGAGACCGTGAACGAGATCGGCGTCGACGTGCCTCCGCCCGGGCCCGGGTTCACCACGGTGACCGGGACGCTGCCGGACGTCGAGAGCAGAGCCGCCGGGATCGTCCCCTTCAATTCCGTGCTGCTCGTGAACGTCGTCACGAGATCGGTCGTCCCGAACACGATCGTCGAGCCTTGCACGAACGACGAGCCCGTCACCTGGAGCTCGGTCGCGCCCGCGCCCGCGAGCACCGAGAGCGGCGAGAGCGCCGTCAGCTGCGGCTCCGGATTGATGACCGAAAACGTGATCTCTTTGCTCGCGCCGCCGCCGGGCGGTGCGGTGCCGACGGAGATCCGGAGCGTTCCCACCTGAGTGAGCTTGCCCGACGGGATCGTGGCGCGGAGCTCCGTCACGCTGACGAACGACGTCGCGAGCGGAGCGCCATCGAGCTGGACGATCGAGCGCGGAACGAAGTTGTTGCCGGTGACGACGATCGAAGGCCCCACCGATCCGACGGTCGCCTTGTTCGGCGCCACGGCGTCGACCTCCGGCGCCGAGGCCTCGTCTGGATCCTTCGGCTTCGGCTTGTCGTCGATGTTCGGGACCGGCTCCGTCGGATCCTGGCTCGTCGTCGGTCCCGCGTCCGCGTCGAGCATCAGCGCGCGCGGCTGGCCCTCTGCGCAGCCGCCGAACGCGAGCGCGAGGAAGAGGACCGACAGGATCAGGATGACGAGCGAGGATCGCGGCCTTTGCATGGGTCGTCGCGAAGCCCGGAACGAGGCCAGGCCGAGCGCCCGCGCTATGACACACGGTCCGAGGGTGCGCCATTCAGACAGCAGGGTTTCAGATTTTGAGACGCAACCGATGCCCGCGCCGGACACCTGAAGCCTGGCCCCCCAGCCCTCAATTCACGATTTCGCGCACTTGCATGACGATCGCGTCCCAGTGCCACTTCCGGGAGACGTCGTTCTTGAAGGCCACGAGCATCAAGACGGCGAGGATGCTGATCCCGAACAGGCTCGAGAGCGCACGCGCCCGGACGCTGACCGGCCGGCGGCGGACCCATTCGATGAAGAAGAGGAGGAGGTGCCCGCCGTCGAGGACGGGGATCGGCAGGAGGTTGATGAGCCCGAGGTTCACGCTCGTCACCGCCATCGCCCAGACGAAGTAGGTCGTGCCCTTCGCCCCGGCGTCGCCGGCGACGTCGTAGAGGGTGATCGGGCCGCTCACGGTCGCGAGGCTCACCCTTCCCTGCGCGATGCGGACGAAGCCGACGACGATGAACTTGATCGCGTTCATCGTCTCTTCGAAGCCGCGCCGGACCGCGTAGAGCGCCGGGTGCGGGTTCGGAACGAGCTTGCTCGCGACACGCGGCTGCCAGTGCGTCGTGCGGAAGACGTAACGCTCGTAGTGCTGTCCGAGCTCGTCGTCCCACCGCTCCTTCCGGAGCTGGAACGTACCGCTCATGCGCTCGCCGTCACGCGTCCACACGAGCTCGTGGACGCGATTCGGCTCGCGGAGGAGCATGCCGACCATCGTCGTGTCGTCGATCGAGTGGCCGCCGCGACGCTCGACCTTCCACATGTTCTGTTCGACGCCGTCGAGATGGGTGATGCGGTCGCCCGCACGGAGCCCCATCTTGTGCTCGCTCGATCCTTCCGGAACGAACGCGACGTACATCTCGACGCCCTCGATTCCGGTCCGATCGAAGACGTCCTTTGCGCGGCCTTCGGGATCGCCTTCGCGGACGACGGCGCCTTCCGGACGCGCACGCGGCGCGAGCGAGGCGATCCCCGTCTCGAGCACGGCGAAGTCGCAGAGGCCGCCGAGCCCCTGAGGGACCGATACCGGCCTCACGTACGTGAGCACCACGTTGTCGCCGCGGTTCTGCGAGAGAAGCTTCTGGAGATCGACGAACGTGTCGACCTTGCGGCCGTTGACGGCTGTGATGCGGTCGAACGTGCGGAGCCCCGCGCGCCACGCGGGCGAGTCCGTGCGCGGGATGCCGATGACGGGCGCGGCGAACGTCGGCGCGATGCCGACGCGGCCGACGTGCTCGAACAGCTCGAGCTCGCTCGGCTCGACGACCTCGACCTCGTCGTTCGGCGTGACGGTGACGTCGACGCTCTTGCCGTCGCGATCGAGCGTGACGCGCATCGCCTGTCCGGCCTTCTTCGCGAACGCCTTCTGCACCTCGGGGAAGCTCGCGACGGGCGAGCCGTCGATGGCGGTGATGACGTCGCCGGGAAAGAGCTTTCCTTCGGCGGGCTTGCCCGGGAAGACCGCGCCGACGGTCGGCGGGAGGAACTCTTTGTCCTCGAGATACACCGACGTGTAGAGCGCGACGGGGAAGACGAGGTTCATCGCCGGCCCCGCGAGCACGATCACGACGCGCTTCCAGAGCGGCTGCGCCTCGAACGTCCTGTGCTTCTCCTCCGGCAGGATCGGCTGCTCGGCCTTCCCCTCCTCGAGCATCTTCACGAAGCCGCCGAACGGGAGGATGCCGATGCAGTACTCGGTCTCCTTGCCGCGGACCTTCAGCACCTTCGGCCCGAAGCCGATGGAGAACGTCATCACCTTCACCCCGAAGAGCTTCGCGAACGCGAAATGCCCGAACTCGTGGATGAAGATGAGGATGCTGATGAAGAGGACGAAGTAGAGGAGGTCCACTACAGACTGCGACCCGGCGGACGAGGGGAGACCTTATTGCCGCCCGGCGCGCGCGGGCGTCAAGGGCCGACCCCGGTATCGGCTCGGTACCCCGCCGCCAAGCGTCGGAAAACACAAAGGCATCGGTGCTCGGCGCCGCGCCTGCGTGCCGCGTCATTCGACGTAGACCCACACAGCCGTACGCGAAACGCGTGATCACGATCGCGACGTCGAGCGCAAGCTCGCGGCACGGCGAGGGCGCTGATCACGGCCTCATGGCCGACAATCGACGATTAGGCGGCGCGGCGCGACTTGCCGTGGCTCACGACGGCGCTGAACAGATCGAGGCCGCTCGTTCCGCCGAGGCACGCCTCGCTCATGCGCTCCGGGTGGGGCATGAGGCCGAGCACGTTCTTGTTCGGACCGCCGTAGATGCCGGCGATGTTCCGGACCGAGCCGTTCGGATTCGCGCGCTCGCTCACGTCGCCGCTCTCGTCGCAGTAGACGAGCGCGACGCGCCCCTCGCCGTCGAGGCGTGCGAGCACGTCGGGCGATGCCTGGTAGCGGCCCTCACCGTGCGCGATCGGCAGGCGGAGCACCTTGCCGTTCGAAGGCGAGAACGGACCGTCGGCCGCCACCTTCACGAAGATGTCGCGGCACTCGAAGCGCATGTGGAGGTTGCGCGTGAGCGCGCCGGGAAGGAGCCCGCACTCCGTCAGGATCTGGAAGCCGTTGCAGACTCCGAGGACGTAGCCGCCTCGCGCAGCGTGCTCCGAGACGGCCTTCATGATCGGCCCCACCTTCGCGATCGCGCCGCAACGGAGGTAGTCGCCGTAGCTGAAGCCGCCAGGGATCGCGACGAGGTCCGTGCCCGAAGGGAGCGAGCTGTCCGTGTGCCAGACGGTCGTGACCTTCGCACCGGCGAGCTCGAGCGTTCGGATCATCTCGGCATCGGCATTGAGCCCGGGGAAGATGACGACGGCTGCTTGCATGCGGCTCGGTTACCACGACGCGTGGGCGCGCGGAAGGCACCGCTCGCGGAACCTGCGAACACATCGTCGCTTGCGTCAGCCGATGGGATGCAGACTGAGCCGCGCCGCCTGCCGTGCAGCGACGTTCCGGAACGGCGACACCTTCCGGACGTCCGTCACCGTCTCCTGGAGCTCGACCTGGCTCTCACGTGGGGACGGCGCGCGTGCCGTCGTCGGCTCCTCCCATTCGACTGGGACTTCGCACTCCGTGGTCTTCCGCGTGAGATCGGCGAGCCGCACGAGCGTCAGCTCGTTGCCCTTCGGCGTCATGCTCTCGAGCCAGCTCTCGACGTCCTTGGCCGAGCCACGGTCGCCGTCGTCCTCGTAGACGACGAGCAGGTCGCGCCGGATGAGCGCCGCCGCGAGCGCGCCGCCGGACCCGAGCAAACTTCGCACGACCGGCTCGAGCTCCGGCAGGAGCAGGCTCGAGACGCCGAGCGTCGGATGCTCGAACAAGACGAGCGAGGCGCCGCTGGGGGATCGCCCGCGCCGAGCGCGGATGCTGCCGTCGCGATAGCGCGCCTCGAGGTTCTTCGTGGCGCGCTCGAAGACGCTCGCGGGCTCGAGGCCGAGCGAGTCGAGATCGGTGCGGTCGTACACACGCATGAGCTTGCCGTGCGCGCGCGCGACGACGACGGAGACCGGCCCGAGCTGGACGAGGACGTCCGCCCGGACCCCATGGAGCAGGATCGGATAGAGCGAGGCAATCGACGAGGACGACATTCAAGGCTCCCGAGCAAGAACCGCGATGCTCAAGCCCGAGCATTCGACGTGCCACAGCGCGGGCTGCAGGAAACTCCGAGTAATGCGCGCCTCCGGTCCTCTCGGTGGTGCGAACCAATCCTTCGCGCTGGACCAAGGCACGGAGCGGCACACGCGAATCACGCATCGGTGCGGCGAGCCCTTCACCCGCCGGATCGGACCGGCTAAGAGGGGGCGCATGCCGACCGAGTTCCCTGGCGACCTGCCGATCACGCCGGAGGTCATCAAGCAACACAAGCTCACCGCCGAGGAGTTCGGCCGGGTCGAAAAGTCCCTCGGAAGAGCGCCGACGTACACCGAGCTCGGTGTCTTCTCCGTCATGTGGAGCGAGCACTGCAGCTACAAGTCGTCGCGCGTCCACCTGAAGCGCCTGCCCACCAAGGGCCCGCGCGTCATCCAGGGCCCCGGCGAGAACGCCGGCGTGGTGGACATCGGGGACGGCTTCGCCGCCGTCTTCAAGATGGAGTCGCACAACCACCCGAGCTTCATCGAGCCGTATCAGGGCGCGGCGACCGGCGTGGGCGGCATCCTCCGCGACGTCTTCACGATGGGCGCGCGCCCGATTGCCGGGCTGAACTCGCTCCGCTTCGGCCGCCCCGATCATCCGCGCACGCCGGAGCTCCTCCGCGGCGTCGTCGCGGGCATCGGCGGGTACGGCAACTCGATCGGCGTCCCGACCGTCGGCGGCGAGGTCCAGTTCGATCCCAGCTACGACGGCAACATCCTCGTCAACGCCTTCACGTGCGGCGTCGCGCGTACGGACCGCATCTTCTACGGACGTGCGGCCGGCATCGGCAATCCCATCCTCTACATCGGCGCGAAGACCGGCCGCGACGGCATCCACGGCGCGACGATGGCGTCCGACGAGTTCGGCGACGGCAAAGAGGGCACCGGCGAGCTCGCCACCGCGAGCTCGATCAAGAAGGGCGTCCGCTCGACGATGCAGGTCGGCGATCCCTTCATGGGCAAGCTCCTCATCGAGGCGTGCCTCGAGCTCTTCGCGTCGGACTGCCTCGAAGGCATCCAGGACATGGGCGCCGCCGGGCTCACCTCGTCCAGCGTCGAGATGGCGGGCCGTGCCGAGAACGGGATCGAGCTCGACCTCGACAAGATCCCGCGCCGCGCGCGCAACATGAGCCCGTACGAGATCCTCCTCAGCGAGTCGCAGGAGCGCATGCTCCTCGTCGCGAAGCGCGGGCGCGAAGACGAAGTCTTTGCAATCTGCAAGAAGTGGGATCTCGACTGCGCGATCGTCGGCCGTGTGACCGACACCAAGCGCTGGGTCGTCACTGCGACGCCCGGCTTCGATCCGCTCTCCGGGAAGCCGCCGCAGGGCGAAAAGCAGATCTGCGCCGACATCCCGGTGCCCGTCCTCACCGACGCGGCGCCCGTCTACGATCGCCCGCGCAAGCCCGCGCCGGTTCGGCCGGACGTGCCCGCGCCCGACACGACCGATCCGCGCGTTGATCTGCTCGCGCTGCTCGGGTCGGCGAACGTCGGCTCGCGCGGATGGATCTGGCGCCAGTACGATCACATCGTTCGCGGCGGCACCGTCGTTCGCCCTGGCTCGGACGCCGCGGTCGTCCGCGTGCCGTGCGAGCGCGACGGCAAGACCGTGATGAAGCACCTCGCGTTCGCCGTCGACTGCAACGGGCGCTTCGTCGAGCTCGCGCCCGAGGACGGCGCGAAGATGGCCATCGCCGAGGTCTGCCGCAACCTCGTGTGCTCGGGCGCCGAGCCGATCGGCATCACCGATTGCCTCAACTTCGCGAGCCCCGAGGATCCGGGGACGATGGACCAGTTCGCGCGCGCGATCGACGGGCTCGGCGCTGCGTGTCGCGCGCTCGACGTGCCGATCGTCAGCGGCAACGTGAGCCTCTACAACGAGACGACCGACGCGGCGGGCAGGAAGCCGATCCTCCCCACGCCGACCGTCGCCGCGGTCGGCCTCGTCCGCGATCCGAAGGACGTCCTCACGCAGTCGTTCGCGCGCGAAGGCGACGTCGTCATCCACCTCGGCGAGATCTCGCGCTCGCCGACCGACGGGCTCGGCGGAAGCGAGTACCAGGCGATGAAGACGGGCAAGCTCGGTGGCCCGGCCCCGGCGATCGATCTCGACGCCGAGGTCCGGCTCCAGAAGCTGGTGCTCGAGCTCGCTCGCGCACACCTGCTCTCCAGCGCACACGATGCGTCGGACGGCGGGCTGGCCGTCGCTCTCGCGGAGGCGTGCTGCACGGGGCCCGAGCTCGTCGGCGCCGACATCGCCCTCCCCGTGGCGGCCGGCTCGTCCTCGGCCACGAGCGTCCTCTTCGGCGAAGCCCCGACCCGGGTGGTCGTCTCGGCCGCGCCGGGCGCCGAGTCGGACATCCTCCGCCGGGCCAGCCAGGCGAACGTGCCAGCGTGCGTGATCGGCCGGACGACGGCGGCCGGGCCCGCGGCCAAGCTCGCCATCCGCGTAGGCCCTGCTGGGGCCGAAGGAGAGGGCGCCCACGCGTTCGAAGTGGCCGCGTCGGAGCTACGCCGGGCGCGAGAGGCTTGCCTCGTCCCGATCGTGGGCGAGTGACGCGTCCCCAGGACCACGGCGGAATAGTGGTTCCCACGTAACGCGGGGGCCGGGCGACGGACCCCTCGAGGTCCGTCGTCGTCCGGGCGTGCGCGCGACGTGGCCGGTCGTGTTACCGTTCTTCGACCGGTCCGCGATGGCCAAGTTTCAGTCGCCGCTCCTCGGATACAACAACAACGTCCGCCACCGAGGGCGCGTCTTCCACATCCAGACGGAAGACTCCGGCGTCAATCATCCGCACATCATCACGCACCTCTTCATGGATGGCGGACGCATCCTGAAGAGCGTGAAGAAGTCGTATGCCGAGCACGTCGGCAGCGACAACATGAGCGAGACCGTCCGCGTGCTGATGAAGGAACAGCACAAGGCGATGTTCATCGCCCTGCGCGACGGTCAGTTCGACGAGCTCGCGTTCGGAACGAAGAAGCAGTCCGGCGCGGTCGGCGCCGTCGCCGTCACACCGCCGCGGGCATCCGAGGTCATCCTTCCACCGGCCGCGAAGGCCGACGTCGCGCCCGCACCGGACGTCGTCGTTCCGCCGGCCGCGAAGTCCGACGTCGGGCTCAACGACATCGCCGTCGTCTCGGTCGTGAACGTGTCGAGCGATCGAATCCCGACCTTCGCCGAGGCTACGGAGGTCGAGCCGCCGAGCCCGATCACGAGGCCAGGGACGGGGCTGCCTCCACCCCCCGCGAGTGAGCCGGACCCGCCGAGGACGATCCCGCATGGCGAGTTGGCGCCCGTCACGATCGACGAAGGGCGGCGAGCTGTCGCGTCTCCGTACGCGTCGAGCGCCGATCCTCCGCTCCCGCCGGAGCTCGAAGCGTTGCTCCGCGACGAGCTCCCGCCTGCGCCGGCGCGGCCACGCGAGGACGACGGGCCGAAGACGACGCGCGAGCCCGAGCAGCGACGCCGGTCCGCGCAGGAGCTCACGCTCGACTTCGACGCGCTCGAGCGGGACTCGGGCCCGAGCCCGATCTTCCAGCAACACTCCGATCTTCCGCCTCCACCGAAGAACCTCTTCGTGAAAGAGCCGCGGACCGGCGCGTACAGCACCCTCCAGTCCGAAGCGCACCGCGACGACGCGTCGTTGCCACCGAGCCGACCCCAGCCGCCGACGGGCCGCACGCCTCAGCAGCCGCCTGTTCGGCAAGCCTCGACCTCCCCTCGAGCGCCGAGCGAAGGTCGCTACGCGCCGACACGTCCGGCAGCGATCTTCGGTGCCGCAGCGAAACCGCAATCGTCGTCTTCGATCTTCAATGACGACCTCGTGAGCGACAAGTCGCTCGACGAAGTGATCCTCAGTTATCTCGCCGAAGATCTCGATCCTCCGCGTCGAAAATAGCGGCGCGTCCTTCGCGCGGGCACATCGCGACGAGCTCGAGTCAAGCTCTGCCTGAGTCCGAGCTCGATCAATTTTCGTGTGTGGCCTTGATCGCGGACGTGTCGTCCCCATCTTGGAGCCAGTGATGGCGCATCGACGGCGCGCCGTCATCCAAGCTCGGGTTCTGCGCGAGCCCCCTCCCCCCCGAACGCGCAGGCCCTCCGTGCCCAGGTGGTCAGGCCGCCTGGGCACTTTTTTTTGGCCGGGTCATGCGTGCGTTTTGCAACGATCGGCTCAGAACGAGCCGGCGAGCGCCGCGTGCATGCCGAGATCGATCCTTCGTCCGGTTGCGATCTCGCGATCGCTGAAATCCCAGAGCTCGGTCGAGAGCTTGATCCGGAGCCCGCGCTCGATCGCGTAAGCCGTTCCGATCGTGTAGCGAAGGACGGAGCTTCGACGCGCGAGCTCGCTCGCAGCTTCGACGTTGCCGACCCGGAGCATCCCGTCGACGCGACCGATCAGATCGAGCTCCGGAGTCAGCGCCTGCTCGATCTCGGCATAAGCGCCGTGCTTGACGAAGAAGTCGCCGCGCTCGTCCGAGACGACGTACTTGAACAGCGTCCGGTCGCTCGTATCGAACGTCGTCCGCCGTGCGAGGTACTCCACGCGGATGTTCGTCCTGTCGAGGCGCATCGACAGGTCGGCACCGTAGATGAGGTACGTCTGCTTGTTCTCGGGATCGTACGTGCCGAACATGCCGCTCGCGCCGAGCGTCACGTCGCTCACGTCGCCGAGCTTGTACGTGAACGCGGCGCGGCCGCCGACGGTCGGGCGAGCGTTGTTGTCGACGTAGTAGCTCACCGGGCTGCGCGACAGCTTAAAGTCGATGTCGAGCGGGCGGCTGTCGGCCTTGAAGCCGGTGACGCCGTAGACGGCGTAATCGAGCTGCGCCGAGTCGCCGATGAACTTCGAACCGTTGATCTCGATCCCGTTGTCCGGGAACGGGCTCGGGAGCACGCCCATGTTCCACTGCCGCAGGCGCAGCATCCGGCCCATGTCGTAAGGCAGCGGCTTGTCGCTCAGGCGGTGGTTCGCCGGATCATGCCGGAGGTTGAACGCGCCGAAGGTCGGGCTGAACCGGCCGACACGGAAGTTGAGCTCGTCGGCGACGCGGACGTCGAAGTACATCATGTCCGCTTCGAAGCCGTGGCAGCCGTAGCAGACCTTCATGTTCGCGGAGACTTTCTCCGAGAAGTCGACGGCGATCTTGCCAGCGAGCTCCATCGTGAAGCCGTCGATCGCGCTCGGGAATGCCTTCGCGTCCTTGGTCGTCGGAACGAGGTGGTAGTCGAGCTGCGCCGAGCCCGCGAAGTTGCGCTCGAGCGCGCGGGCCGGAGCGGTGAGCGCCGCGATGGCCGCGAGAAAGACGACGATCGCGGCGAGCGCCGGACCGATGCGGAGACCGAAGATCATCCCGCGTCCCCTTTCGTCTCCGGAGCCGGCGCAGGCTCGCTCGGAGGAGCAGCCGATGGCGCGCCTGCATCGGGTGGAGCGGGCGGAGCAGGCGGCGGCGCGTTCCTCTCGGCCTGCTTCCGCCGGAGCTCGGCGGCGTAGTAGCGGAGGAACCGGAGGATCCGTTCCTGGTCGTCGTACGAGATCCCGCTGCCCGGCTGGCGCCGCATCCGGTTCACGTACAGGACCCATTGCTGGTCGTCGGTGATGCCGGACGTGAGCGGTCGCGCGAGCGAGTGACACTTCGAGCAACGACGCGCGAAGACATCGTAGTCGCCACGCAGATCCTCCGGCAGCTTGCGTACGTCGAGCCCTTCGGTGCGCGAGCCGCTGCAAGCAAACGTCGCGAACGCCCCGGCGAGGAGGACGAGCACGCTCACCGTCCAGCGCGCGACGCGGGAGAAGCGAAAGGCCGCGAGCGGGGTCATTCGTCGTCTCCTCCTTGCGCTCCTTCGGCGATCCAGTCGATCACGAGCTGGATCTGCGCCGGCTCCCAGTACGGGCTGCCCCTCGGCATGCGCGCGTTGCCGAAGGTCCCCTGGAGCTTCTGCACGAGCGCCGAGCTGCACGGCTTTCCAGGGACGATGATGCGCTCAGGAGGTGTGTTGCGGCCACCGAGACGGATCGTCCGGAGCTTCTCCAGGTCGAGGTTCGTCGCGAAGAATCCCTCACGCGGCGCGGCCGTTGCGCTCGCGTAATGACATCCCTTGCATCCCTTCGTTCCTTGGACGTCGCCGTTCATGAGCGGCCGGATATCGGTCGCGAAGACGACGGCTTTGGTCGGATCCGAGTCGGCGTCGACACACGCCATGCGGAGCTCGCCCGTCTCGGGCTCGAGCTCCTCGCAGCCGGCGCTGCTGAGGGCGAACGTGACGACGGCCGCGAACAGTGCGCCTCGTGCAGCCCGGTATGTTCCCACCAACTTCCGCTCTAACACAAAGCGAACGTCGAAGGCGCCGTCACTCACAGGAGAAGGTGACCGGCACGTCGAACTCCGGATCGCCCGTGACGTCGCCGCTCTTGAAGGTCACGGTCGCCGTCTTGCCCGTCGACGACGCAACGCACTGTGCAAGCGCGGGCGTACAGCCGGTGCACGTCGCGCCGCGGAAGACCTTGTTGTCGTTGAAGCGGATACGGACGGTCCCGGAGATCGGGGCTGCCGGCTTTTCGCGGATGGCGCTCTTCGCGCACGTCGACCACGCAGCGTCCGTTCCGCGGAGCGTGAGGTCCTTCGCGTTGTAGCCGCTCGCCGATCGCGGCGGCCCGAGCGTCGCGTGGCAGGTCACCGGGCTCCACGCGGGCGCGGGCAGCGGGGGCGGGGGGATGGGCGCGGGCTCCGGCTTCGCCGTCGCGGTCGGTTGCGGCTCGGGCAGAGGCGCGGGAAGAGGTGCAGGTGACGGCGCCTCGTTCGTGTTGACCGTCGTCGTCGCCGTCGGTACCGGCAAGGGCTTCACCTCACGAGCCGCGCTCGTCGCCTTTGCAGCCGGCGGCTCAGGCGGCGCAGCGTGCGACGCCGAAGAAGGCGCGAGCTTCGCGCCCTTGGTGTCGGGCGCCGTCGTTGCAGCGTTCGCCGATGCAGACGGCACGGACGGCATGGTCGTCTTCGCCGGACGATCGAGCGCCTTCGCCGGCGCGCTCGCGGTGGCCGTCGTGATCGTCGGCGGCGGCTGAGCGGTCGCGCCGTCGTCCTTGTGCGTGCGGACCACGCTCGCGCCGCCGATCACGAGCACCGCCAACGTCGCGCCGATGAACATCGGCGCACGCGAGCGCTTCGGTTCCGAATCCGTGAGCGCCGTCACGAGCGGCGTCACGTTGCTCGTCACCCTCGGCATGCCGGGCGCAGGTGCGGACTTCTCCGACGCGTCTCGTGTGCTCGCCGCCGACGCGTGCGCCCCGGAGATCGCCCCCGACTCGTGCTTCGCGGCAGCCTCGAGCGAGGGCGCGGATGCAGGATCGACCGCGGTGACCGCGTTCGAGTCGATGGGCATCGGTCGCCCTTCGATGGCGGCTTTCAGCGCGGCGCGCATCGCTCGCGCGCCCTTCCAGCGTTGCTCCTTGTCCTTCACGATCGCGCGCATGCACACGGCCTCGAGGCCGGGATGCACGCCGGGGTAGATCGTCCGCGGCGGCTCGGGCGGGTCGGTGATGTGCTTGAGCACGACGGCGAGCGCGGTCTCGGCGAGGAACGGCGTCCTTCCCGTCAGCAGCTGGTAGAGGATGATCCCCATCGAGTAGATGTCGGAGCGCGCATCGAGCTTCTCGCCGCGTGCTTGCTCCGGGGACATGTACTCGGGCGTCCCGACGACGAGCCCGGCGGTCGTCACCTTCGGACCGGCGGTCTTCGGGGTGGCGCCCGACGGAGCGCCCTCGTCCTTCTCGGTGATCTTCGCGATCCCGAAGTCGCAGACCTTGACGAGGTCGCTGCCTTCGTCGTCCTTGCGATTCAGGATCATGATGTTCTCGGGCTTGAGATCGCGATGGATCACGCCCATGTCGTGCGCCACGGCGATCGCGCCGAGCGCCTTCATCATGATGTCCGCGATGCGCGCGTCGGAGAGCGGCCAGTCCTCGTGAATGACTTTGTAGAGGTCGCGCCCCTCCAGGTACTCCATCGCGATGTAGAGGAGGCCGTCCGGCTCCTCTCCGAACTCGATGACGCGCATCGAGCTCGGATGGTCGAGGCGGCTCGCGGCGCGCGCCTCGCGATGGAAGCGGCTGACGAAGGTGGGGTCGACCGCCATCGACGGGTGCATCACCTTGAGCGCGACGAGGCGCTCGAGGCTGTCGTCGCGTGCGCGATAGACCGCCCCCATCGCACCGCCGCCGAGGAACTGCTCGACCACGAACTTTCCGGCGACGCGCCGTCCGATGAGCGCGGGGTCGGCCGCTTCCGACATGGGGCGAAGCATACCCGTATTTCCCGGAGGTGAACCCGCGCCATCGGTGCTCGCCGCGATCGTCGTGGTAGACAAGGCTCATGCCTCTCACCCGCGCGAGACGGTCGATCGAACGGCTGCGCTTGGTCGCGGCCGGCACTCTTCGCCTACCGGCACCGCGCCTGACCATCGAGGCATCGTTGGCACGCGAGCTGTTCGAGTCGCAGCTGTACTGCCGATTGACGGACGTCGAGGCCCACGAGCTACGCGCCCGGAACGAGGGCTACTACACGATCAGCAGCGCCGGCCACGAAGGAAACGTCGCGCTCGGCGCGGTCACGCGCGCAACGGATCCCGCGCTCGTTCATTATCGAAGCGGCGCATTCTTCCTCGCGCGCGCCCGGAGAGCCTCGCCCTCGCGAGAAGAGCCGGCAGGCGTCTCCGAGCTCCTGCTCTCGCTCGCGGCGTCGGCGGACGATCCGATTGCCGGCGGACGGCACAAGGTGTTCGGCAGCATCGAGTGGGGAGTTCCTCCGCAGACGAGCACGATCGCGTCGCACCTACCGAAGGCGGTCGGCATGGCGCTCGCCATCGATCGTGCGCGCAAGCTCGGAGCGCTGAGCGGCGACGGCCGCC
The DNA here is from genome assembly GCA_023402175.1 of Pseudomonadota bacterium. Taxonomy (GTDB): domain Bacteria; phylum Myxococcota_A; class Polyangia; order Polyangiales; family Polyangiaceae; genus Labilithrix. The sequence goes on from JAEXCN010000193.1 coordinate 20,059, forward strand.
CGCCGCGCGAAGGAGCGCTCGCGACGACCCGGGACTCCATCGTGGTCTGCACGTTCGGCGACGCCTCGCTCAATCACTCGACCGCGCAAGGCGCGATCAACGCCGCGTCCTGGGCTGCGTATCAACGGATCCCGGTCCCGGTGCTCTTCGTGTGCGAGGACAACGGGATCGGCGTCTCCGTTCGCACGCCCTCGGGCTGGGTCGAAGCACGCATGCGCGGGATGCCGGGGATCACCTACGTTGCGGCGGACGGCCGCGATCTCTCCGACGCGTACGAGGCGACGCGACGTGCCGTCGAGACCTGCCGCGAGGGGCGGAGGCCCGTCTTCCTTCATCTCGCGTGCGAACGCGTCTGGGGCCACGCGGGAAGCGACGCCGACAGCGAGTACCGGGACAAGCAGGAGATCGAGCGCGCGGAGGACAACGATCCCGTGTTGCTCACCGCGCAGTCGTTGCTCGACGCGGGCGTGCTCAGCGGCGCCGAGCTCCGCGAGCAGGTCGATCGCGCGCTCGAGCAGGTGGCTTCGCTCTCACGCGAAGCGGTGCGTCGTCCGAAGCTCCGTACGCGCGCCGAGGTGGTCGAGCCCATCGCTCCGTCACGGCCCGACCTCGTGATGGCCGAAGCACGCCGCTCGGGGTACGCGCCGCTTCCGCCGGATGCCGACAAGCCGAAGCCGCTCGGTCACGCCATTCGCATGGGGCTCGCCGATCTGATGCGCAAACACGGCGAGATGATCCTCTTCGGCGAGGACGTGGCGGAGAAGGGCGGCGTCTACGGCGTGACCGTCGGGCTCTGGAAGACATTCGGACCGGGGCGCGTCTTCAACACGCTGCTCGACGAGCAGACGATCCTCGGCGTGGCGATCGGCGCAGGGCAAGTGGGACTGCTCCCGGTGCCCGAGATCCAGTTCCTCGCGTATCTCCACAACGCGGAGGACCAGCTGCGTGGAGAGGCCGCGACGCTCTCCTTCTTCTCGCGAGGTCAGCTGAAGAACCCAATGGTCGTGCGCATCGCCGGGCTCGGGTACCAGAAGGGCTTCGGCGGGCACTTCCACAACGACGACAGCCTCACCGTGCTGCGCGATCTTCCCGGCGTCATCGTGGCCGTGCCTTCACGTGGCGACGACGCCGTGAAGATGCTTCGCACGCTCGTCGCGGCAGCGAGGATCGACGGCCGCGTGTCGGCGTTCGTCGAGCCGATCGCGCTCTATCACACCCGAGATCTCTTCCCTGGTGATGGCGCGTGGAGCTTTCCGGTACCTCCGCAGGGAGAGGCGATCGACATCGGCGAGGTGGGCGTCTACGAGCCGGCGGGCAGCCCTGAACGCGCCAAGGAGCTCGTCGTCTTCACGTACGGCAATGGCGTTCCGATGTCGCTTCGCGCAGCGCGCACGCTCGCGAGCCACGACGTGCACGCTCGCATCGTCGATCTCCGCTGGATCTCGCCCCTTCCGGCAGAGGCGATCGCGCAACACGCACGCGACGCCGCGGCCGTGCTCGTCGTCGACGAGTGCCGCCGCTCGGGGAACGTCTCGGAAGGGATCGCGGCGCTGCTCGCCGACGATGCCACGCTCCATGCGAAACCTTTCGCGCGCGTGACGTCGGCCGACTCGTTCATTCCGCTCGCAGAAGCGGCGAACCTCGTCCTCCTCCAGGAAGAGGAGATCGTCGACACGGCGCTCGCCGTTGCCGGAGGCACGCGCGCGGTCAGAGCGGGCGGGTAATCGCGCTCCGGGCCTCTTCGACGATCGAGCGTTCCTCGTCGCCGATCGCGGTCGCGTGCTCGATGATCGAGCGCACGTCGTCGCCCGCGAGGATTCGCTCGCGCGCGAGTGACGAGCCGGTCAGGAGATCGAAGGCCGGGATGTCGTCGACGAACTCGTATTTCTCGGTCCTGAACCGGAAGTGCTCCGGATGCGCCCGATGGGCGAGCGCGACGAGCGCGACGTAACAGGCGACCGGACGGAACGCGTCCGGATCGGTGACATGGATCTGCACGCCTCCGCAGGTCTGCTTCGCGTGCTTGTGGAAGGTGGGCTCGAACGAGATCGGGCGCGGGATGAATCCGCGAAGTCCCGTGGCCGCGAGACCACGCGCGAGCTTCGCACCGTCGAGCCACGGCGCGCCGGTGATCTCGAAGGGACGCGTCGTGCCTCGCCCGTCGGAGAGATTCGTTCCCTCGAGGAGGCAGCCTCCCGGGTAGACGAGCGCGGTCTCGTACGTCGGCATGTTGGGCGAAGGCATGACGAACGGACGGTCCCACGCGGTCGCGTGCGCCGCGCGGTCCAGCCCGACCGCGCGAACCACGCGCACGAGCTCGGCATACCCTTCGACCTTCGCGCGCCACGCGACGATCTCGCCGAGCGTGAGCCCATGGCGGGTCGGAACGCGCTCGAGCCCGACGAACGAGCGGAACCGAGCGTCCTGGAGGCGACCTTCGATCTCATTGCCTCCGATCGGGTTCGGCCGATCGAGGACGACCACGCGAACACCGGCATCTCGGCACGCACGCGCGACGAGGACCGCGGTCCACACGAACGTGTAGTAGCGAGCACCGACGTCCTGCAGGTCGATCAAGACGACGTCGATCCCCTCGAGGTGCTCGCGACGCGGCGAGAGGTCTTCGTACTGCTCGCCGTAGAGACTGACGATGCGCGCGCCCGACTCGACGCCATCGCCCACGCCGATCATGTCCTGGGCATGACCTGCCCAGCCGTGCTCGGGGCCGAACAGCACGCGCGGCACGATCTCGAGGCCGCGGAGCACGTCGAGCACGTGGACGAGGTCGCGCGTCACCGATGCAGGGTGCGCGAGGAGCGCGACGCGCGATGCGCGAAGCTCCGAGACGAGCGACGAGAGAGACGGATCCGAAACGAGGCGGTCGAGGCCGACGGAGAGCATGGGCGCGATGCGCCGATGTTACCCCGCAGGACGATCCGCAAGCCACCGCCTGCCGCGTCGGCGCTGCGATCTTCGAAGAGCGGGGTCAGAGCGACGTCGCGTGGAAGGTGTCGCACGCTTCGAGCTCGCCTCGCTGGTAACCGGTGCGGAACCAGCGCGCGCGTTGCTCCGCGGTGCCGTGGGTGAACGTCTCGGGAGTCACGACGCCGCGCGATTGCTTCTGGAGGCGGTCGTCGCCGACGGCCGACGCTGCCGTCATCGCCTCCTCGACATCGCCCTTCTCGAGCAGTCCGCGCGTTTGCGTCGAGTGCGCCCAGATCCCGGCGAAGCAGTCGGCTTGCAGCTCGAGCCGGACGCTCGCGCCGGCCTCGCCTTCGCGCTGCGTCTTCTTCAGGTTGCGAATCGCCGCGGACGCGCCGAGCTGGTTCTGCACGTGATGACCGATCTCGTGCGCGATGACGTACGCCTGAGCGAAGTCGCCTTTTGCTCCGAAGCGACGCGCGAGGTCGTCGTAGAAGGACAGATCGATGTACACGCGCTCGTCGCTCGGGCAATAGAACGGGCCGGTCGCGGCCTGGCCGAAGCCGCATGCCGTCGACGTCGCGCCCGTGTAGAGGACGAGCTTGGCGTTGTGGTACTGCCGCCCGCCCTTCGCGAAGAGCTCCTGCCACGTCTTCTGGGTGTCATCGAGGACGTAGCCGACGAACTGCTTTCCCTCGTCATTGGCGGTCGCGCCGGTCGTCTCGGTGATGCGTGGGGCATCCGTGTCATTCGTGCCAAAGATGCCGGTGAGCGCCCCGCCCGCAAGGATGAGGAGCAGGATCAAGATCCCGATGGGATGCCGCACGAGCAGTGGCGCGAGCGCGAGGATGCCGCTCCCGATTCCCCCGCCGCCGGCGGACCTTTCACCGCGCCGATCGATGATGTCCGGACTCTCGTGCCCTCGGTCCCAACGCATGCCATGACCTGAAGCAAGGCGACTGCCAGCACGGCGACCGCACCGTGAAAGATTTGCGGAGCGCCTCGCTCGCTTCGGAGCCGAGCTCAGGAATGATGCTATACTCGCCTCGCAACTTTTGCGGATGGGTCCAGCATGCGCCGCGTCCTTGTCGTCGACGACGAAGAGAACATCCGCCTCGTTCTGAAGACGCTGCTGAAGCGCCACGGCTACGACGTGGAGGTGGCGGACAGCGGCGAGGCCGCCCTCGCGCTCGTCGACTCGTTCGGGCCGGACGTGATCCTCACCGACGTGCGCATGCCGAAGATGAACGGGCTCGATCTGCTCGCCACGCTCAAGGCGAAGCAGCACCCGGCGACCGTCATCGTCATGAGCGCATACGGCAGCGTGGATCTCGCGCTCGAGGCGATGAAGGCGGGCGCCTACGACTACGTCGGCAAGCCGTTCAAGCCCGACGAGATCGTCCTCGTGCTCCGCAAGGCGGAGGAGCGCGAGTCGCTCCGGCGCGAGAACCGCGCGCTCAAGGAGCAGATCCAGAAGGACAGCCAGTTCGAGTCGATCCTCGCCAAGAGCCCGGCGATGACGGAGATCTTCCGGACGATCACGAAGATCGCCGACTTCAAGACGACCGTCCTCATCCAGGGTGAGAGCGGCGTCGGCAAGGAGCTCGTCGCACGAGCGGTGCACGCACGGAGCTCGCGGAGGAACCATCCGTTCGTGCCGATCAACTGCGGCGCGATCCCGGAGAACCTGCTCGAGAGCGAGCTCTTCGGACACAAGAAAGGCGCGTTCACCGATGCGCACTCCGACCGGCGCGGCCTCTTCGAGGAGGCCGACGGTGGGACGCTCTTCCTCGACGAGATCGGCGAGCTGCCGCTGAATCTCCAAGTGAAGCTCCTCCGCGTGCTCCAGGAGGAGTCGATCCGCCGCCTCGGCGACTCGAAGGACGTGAAGGTCGACGTGCGGATCATCACGGCGACCCATCGTGATCTCGCCGCCGAAGCGAAGGCAGGGCGGTTCCGCGAGGACCTCTTCTACCGCATCAACGTCCTGCCCATCGTGATCCCGCCGCTCCGCGCGCGCAAAGAGGACCTCAACCTCCTCATCGATCACTTCCTCACGCGCAACAACGCGCGCCTCGGCACGCAGATCCGCGCCCTCACCGCCGACGCGCGCAAGCTGCTGCTCGAGTACACG
>JAEXCN010000318.1 GCA_023402175.1 Pseudomonadota bacterium
GCGCTGGAGGGATGATCGCGGATCGACGCCGATCCATCGGGCTGCCGCTGAGGGGCGCCGACGTGACATTCCCTAGTCATTTCCATAGCTGCGACGCGTCAAACCTACGGGTATGACACATGCTTACAACGTGAACATGGCGGCAATGGGGCGTCTTCGGTGGCTCTCGGCCGGCGTGCTGATCGGAGCGATCGCCTGCACGACGACCGTCGGATGCGGGAGCGACGACGGCGATTCGGACGCCACGGACGTCATGTCGAAGAAGAAGAAGAAGCCCGGCGAGGATCATCGCCAGGCAGACGAAGAGACCTACGACGACGTCCCCGCATCTGCGCTCCGCGAACGGCCGTGGGAAGTGCTCAGCAAGAAGGGCGAGACGTATCTCACGAACGTCTTCTACGCCGAGCCGAGCGAGAACGAGCAGATCATGCCGTGGACGATCGACGGCAGGACGATGATCGATCGGCTCGTCTATCCGACGCTCGGGAACCCGAACCTCTACGTGAAGGCGGACGCCGACGACGAGCTCGTGATGGTGCTCCGCATCGAGCCGGACGCGTTCGATCACCTGAAGCCGGTCCGCTCGCCGGAGGGCGAAGACTCGCCGCTGAAGCGGGTGACGCTGACCGAGGACGGCGAGAACGAATTCAACTTCGTCCTGATCGCTCGAAGTGCGCGAGCTCAAGCCACCGAATCGACGACGACGCAGCTGCCGCGTGCTGGCGTCTTCAAGATCAAGCCGAGCACGATCCTCGAGAGCCCGGAGCCTGCCGACATGCCGGCCGCGTTCAAGCGGAGGAAGACGCTCCGCTTCGTGTTCGACAAGGCAGCGATGGCGAACGTTCCCGCCGCCCTGTACGACGCGCGCTTCGAGGTCCGGAAGAAGGGCGCGCTCTTCGCCAACGTCTTCGAGTACCAGTACAACGCGGTTCGGGTGTTCGAGCAGCAGCGCGACGAGTACACGACCGTCAACGTCACGGACACGCAGGTCGCGACGGGCGCCGAGTACAAGTCGTTCACTGCGGACAAGCTCGACGACTTCGTCGAGGGCGTGAATGCCGAGACCGATTCCAACGTGAAGAACGCCGCGTTCATCACGTTCAACGGCGATCTCCACAACGGCGGCTCTCCGGGCACGCTCCGCCAGCGCACGGTCGCCAAGACGTACGCCGACGAGGCGAAGCGAATCGTCGGAGCGCTCAAGCGCCTGAACCTTCCGATCTTCCTCACGGCAGGCAACCACGACGGCTACGCGGCGCTCGGCCACGTGCCGAGCCTCGTGAAGACGTTCGACGAGAAGCTCGGCGACAGCCTCGAGAAGGTCATCGACGAGCAGAACAACATCCCGTGGCCGGACTACTCCTGGGCCGCATATTCGGCCTTCCTCGGGAAGACCGAGGCGACGCCGGGCGGCTTCCACAAGGACATCTTCCAAGGAAGGTTCGAGCGGCGCGTCGGCGAGACGTTCAGCGCCTCGTTCAAGGACGTTCCGCGGAGCGAGCGGAACGTCATCCTCTACGACGGCTTCTATCAATGGCAGAAGACGTACGGTCCGCTCACCGCGTCGTGGACGTTCGGCAAGAACCGCTACGTCTCGATGAACTCGTACGAGCTCCGGCAACACCGGCGCACGGGCTGGGGCATGTACACGGTCAACTACGGCGGCGGCGTGTCGAAGCCGCAGCTCGAGTGGCTCGATCGCGAGCTCACGCGCGGCAAAAACGCGGGCGATGACGTGATCGTCCTCATGCACCACGATCCGCGCGGCGGCCACGGCGGCCAGGACCACGGCTACTACGCCCCGATGGTCGAGTACCGCGGCATCGCGCAGAGCACGCTCAATTACATCCTGTCGAGCGAGCTCGTCCCCGCGGTCTGCAAGCAGCCTGATTGGTCACTCTCGGTGGACGATCGCGAGAGCTGCCTGCACGACGGTCTGCAGGAGTGGATGGGGCCGGACGAGGACCTCGACAAAGAAGGCGCTGCGTTCTTCTTCTCCGGCGTCGAGCTGCTGAAGCGCTTCGTGAAGAGCTCGCACGCGCGGACGATGGTGCTCGGGCACGTGCACTTCAACAGCATGGAGGTGCTCCAGTCCGGCGACGCCGTCCTTCCGGACCGCCTCTCGCTCGACGGGCCGACTCAGCAGGCGAGCGCGTCGATCGAGGTCGCGAACCCGGTGCGCCGCCTCGCCTGGGAAGATCGACTCGTCCCCGAGACGCCGGGCGCGTGGCGCTTTGCGATCGAAGAGAAACCTACCCTCGCGAACGACGTCCAGACGAGCCTCGATGCGCGCTCGTTCGATCGCTGGCGCGGCGACCTCGACGTGATGCTCCGCACGACGCCGAAGCCGATGAAGACGCTCTCCGCGCCGCAGGGTGGCCCGCGCGAGCTCGCGATCCTTCGCTTCACGTCAGGCGCGGATCTGTCGAACCAGAAGTACGACGGCCTCGCGATGTACGGCTACTCGATCCTGCACGTCACGAAGCAGAGCGACATGCCGCGCATCAACCGCCTGACGTACTTCATCCACTCGGGCCCCGACGCATTCCGCAAGATCCAAACGATCGACGTCGACCGCACGAAGTCGATCGCGATGCGCGCCGCCGCCAACCCGGTCGCCCAGCTGTTTGATTGGTGAGCGCGTCGTGGCAATGCCGTTCGCTACGCGGGAGCAGAGAGAGGAACAGGAAGGTCGGAAGGTCGGAACGGGGGAGATATTTCAAATTGGATTGTTCTTCCGCTCTTGCGCCTTCCTGTGAAATCTCTGCTCGAGCGGCATTACCAAACGCATTGCTCGGCGGCTGCGTCGTCGCGTGCGTCGAGTACGAGCACGAGCACGAGCACGAGCACGAGGGGTTAGGGGATCGATTTGCAGCAGCGGAAGCCGAGGTGGTAGTTGACGTGCATCGCGCTATCGAGCGATTCGACGTGCCACCTCGGATCGAAGTTGCAGTGGTCCGGATACGCGCCCGTCTTGTTCGTCGTCGTCGCCGGGACCGGCTCGTTCGGCTCCTTCGCGAGCTCGACGTAGAACCACGCGCTGCCCTTGAGCTGCGTGAAGACCTTGTCGCCTTCGCGGCGCATCATCACCTCGGCGACGTTGCCGTGCTGATCGAACACGCCGAAGCGTGAGCGGCACTTCGGGAACGACCCGCTAGGCTCGGTGTCGGTCGTGCACGAGCCCCAGGTCGTCTTCGCGTTCTGGACGACGCATGGCTGCCGGTGCCGGAGGTTCGTATGGCAAATCTCGAGATCGAGCTTGTCGCCGTACGCGTAGCGCTGGTCGGCGCCGCCTTCCGGATCGCCGCGGCAGGCGATGTTCCACTCGATGTCCGAGCAGAGACGCTTGCCCTGGAGCTCGCAGACCTTCTTCGCGAGCGGCGGCTGCGTCCAGACCATCGGCAGCTCGCAGGCCTTGTTCGGGAACTCGAACACGTCGATGCAGAACCAGGCTTCCTTTCCCTTCACCCAGACCGGCACCATGTTCTCCGCGCCGCATTTCGCGCGCTGCTCGGGCGTCTGGATGACGACGTCCTTGAGGCCCTCGAGGCACTTCTCGCGGCTGATGGTGTGCTGGGCGATCGCCTTGTTGCCCTGGTTCGCATGTGCAGGGCCGTCGGTGTTGAACATCGCTCGGAGGAAGCGGTCCGGCTGGATCGTCTTCTTTTCCTGCTCGGTGAAGTCCTTGATCGAGAAGAGCGAGAGCAGCTCCTCGCGGGTCTCGCGGTGAAGGCTCATCGGGTCGCTGTACACGGTCGACGGCGACGAGCCGGCATCGCCGCTCGCCGCGAAGTCGAGCATCGCCTGGGCGGCCGCATCGAGGCGTGCGTCGGTCGAGAGCGCGGAAGCATCGCTCGGCGGCGTGAGGATCGGAGGGGGCCTCGAGTCCGCCTGCCCGTCGTGGGGCGGAGGCGTCGGCCTGCACGAGGACGTGGCAAGCACGACGGCCGCGGCGAAGAAACACACGCCGGAAGCTGCCCGTGCGCCGAGACGCTGCGGAGGCAAGAGCTCCAGCCGCGGGAGACGTACGCGAGCCATGGATCGATCCTAACAACGCCGAACGGACAGCGCCGCTTTCCCGGCCGAGCGCGAGCTGGGTCGAACGACGACGCTCCCGCTCGATCGTGCCGGAGGACGCGCACGGCCGTTGCATGGATCTCGGCAGGGATTTAGCTTCGGACCTGTCATGGCGGACGACTTCTACGCGGTGCTCGGTGTCCCGAAGAGCGCCGATGCCGATGCGATCAAGAAGGCCTACCGGAAGCTCGCCCGTGATCTGCACCCCGACAAAAACCCGGGGAACAAGGACGCGGAGGCACGCTTCAAGGCAGTGAACCGCGCGTACGAGACGCTCCACGACCCGAAGAAGCGCGCGCTCTACGACGAGTTCGGCGAAGAAGCGCTTCGTGAAGGGTTCGACGCCGAAAAGGCGCGCGCGTACCGCGCCTGGCAGAGCCAGGCCGGCGCCGGCGGATTCCGCGGCGGCGTCGGCGGCGCAGGTGGCGCCCGGCAGGTGAACCTCGAAGACCTCTTCGGTGGAGCTGGAGGCGCTGCAGGCTTCGACGGCGTCGATCTCTCCGATCTGTTCGGGCGAGGACGCCGGCGCGGCCCGATGAAGGGGCACGACCTCGAGCAGGAGCTCACGGTCGATTTCGAGACCGCCGTGCGCGGGACGACCGTGCAGCTTCGGAGCCCGGACTCCCACGACACGGTGACCGTGCGGATCCCTCCCGGCGCCGACGAGGGCAGCCGCGTGCGCATCCCGGGGCAGGGGGGCCAGTCGCCGAACGGCGGCCCGAACGGCGACCTCGTGCTCGTCATCCACGTGCGGCCGCATCCGCTCTTTCGGCGCGAAGGTGACGACCTCCACCTCGATGTCCCGATCCGCGTCAGTGAAGCGGTGAAGGGGACGAAGGTGAAGGTGCCGACCTTCGAGGGGACAGTCTCGGTAAAGGTCCCGCCCGGCACGAACAGCGGCACCGTCCTCCGCGTGCGCGGGAAGGGCGTCGCCCGCAAGGGCCGGCCGCAGGGCGATCTCTACGTGCGCTTCATGGTGCACGTCCCGCAGGCGCGGAACGATCGCGAGGCTGAAGAGCTGAACCGTGTCGTCGACGAGCTTGCTCCGTTGGAGGATCCGAACCTCCGCCGCCAGCTCGACGTCGATCTCAGCCAATGAGACGAGAGACGAGAGACGAGCGACGAAGCGACGAGGCCACGAACCACGAGGCCACGAACCACGCGGCAAGCGCGACTGCTCACGTCGCACGCTTTGGTGACGCTCGACGGCTGACCTCGCGTTCGCGCTTCGTGTAGGCTGAGACTTGCATGAGCTTGCGAACGCGCCGGGCCTTTGCGCCCGCGCTGGTGTCGACCCTGATCGTCTCGGCCTGCGGCGGCGCCGGCTCGGCCGGAAAATCCGTTTCCCCGCAGGCGTCCGCCTCCGCGGACGAGGCCGCAAAAGAGAGCGCGGACAGCACGCCTGACGGCCCGCCGAAGGACATCGACTGCGGTGACTTCACGACGTGCGCGATCGCGACCGATGGGCTCGCGCGCTGCTGGGGCCGTGACAAGGAAGGCGAGCTCGGCGACGGAAAAGGAAAGGGCGAACGCGTGAAGCGCGCCGCCGTCCCGGGGCTCGGCAAGGTGAAGAAGGTCGCGCTCGCGTCGCGCTTCGGCTGCGCGATCCTCGAAGACGGTCGCGTGAAGTGCTGGGGTACCGGTCGCATCGCGAACGACGGAAAGCCTTTCACGGACGCGAAGCCGACCCTCGTCGCCGGCGTCGAGCAGGCCGAGGAGCTCGTCGCGAGCGGCGCCATCGCATGCGCACGCGGCTCGAGCGGCGTCGCGTGCTGGGGAACCGACGACAAGAGCATCGCGGCGGCGCCAGCGGGATCGTTCAAGCAGATTGCCGCCGGCTTCACGCACGCGTGCGCGCTCGACACCGGCGGCATCGCGAGCTGCTGGGGATCCGGTGACTGGGGAGGCAAGGGGATCTTCGCGAAGCCCGCGGGCATCACAGGCGCGCTCCAGGTCGTCACCGGGGATCGTCATGCCTGCGTCCTCACCAAGGGCAAGGGCGTGATGTGCTGGGGGATGAACGACGCCGGTCAGCTCGGGATCAAGCCGGACATGGAGCCTCACAAGAAGCCGGTCACGGTCCCAGGGCTCGGCAACGTCGCGCGCATCGCAGCGGGCGAAGCCTCGACGTGCGCGCTGCTCGCGGATGGCTCGGTCAAATGTTGGGGCTCGAACGGTCAGGGAGAGCTCGGGCTCGGGACGCGCTCTTCGGACGAGCGCCCTGCACGTGTGACGGCGCTCTCGGACGTGGAGCAGATCTGCCTCGCGTCCGCACACGGCTGCGCGCTGACGAAGCAGAACAAGCTCCTCTGCTGGGGCTCGAACGCGTTCGGACAGCTCGGCGACGGGACGAAGGAGCGACGGTCAGCTCCGACGCCCGTCTTCTGGTGACGCGCGCCGATCCCCACACGCATGGGATCGAGACGGGGCAGCGGGCTCCGACGGGGTCGGGTGCATATCCGAGCTGGGCAACCGAGCCCGTGGCCGAGCCCGTGACCGAGCCCGAAATCAGCGTCCTTCGAAGCTTCGAGCGAGCTTCACGAGCATCGCCATGAGGCAGAGCCTGGAATACTCGTTCGGCAAGGGATGAGGAGCTCTAGAGCGAGTCGGTACACGTCGAGGTGTGCGCGATCAAAGGCCACTACAGTCGTCGAATCGAGGGCCGACGCGTCGCGCACTTTCAACGACCGCGTCGGGCGCGGTCACGGGCTCGGGCTCGGGCTCGGATTCGATCACACGATCGATCTTTGCCCGTAGTGGATCTGCACCCCATTCGTCTCTGCCGCGAGCCCCGTCAGCGGCGCTTCTTTCCGCCCTTCTTCTTCGCGCGCGCGGGACCCGGTCCGCCCTTGTTCTTGCGCGTCGGTGCTGCCTTGCGTCCAGTGCTCGCGCGTGCCCCGCGCTCGGTGCGCGCCGCGCCCGTCGTCGCACGCTCGCCCTTCTTTCCGCGTGCGGGACGTTCTTCCGCGCGCCCGCGCGACGGACCTCCACGACCGGCGCGAGCGCCGCGCTCTTCGCGTGCGACCGCCACCTCCCGGCCGCGTCCTCGCCCTTTCTCGCGTCCGCGGAAGCCGCGCTCTTCCATGCGCTCTTCCGCTTCGCCGCGAAGCCTTCGCGCGTAGACGGTTCGCCGGAGGATCGCGCAGTCGGTGATCTCCACCATGATGCGCTCGCCGAGGCGGAGCGCATCGCCGCTCCGTCGGCTCGTCGCCTGCAGTCCGTCGTCCTCGATCTCGAAGTCGCCTCCGAGGTCCTCGACCTTCACGAGGACGTCGACGAATGGATCGTCGAGCGTGACGAACGCTCCGCTTCCGACGAACGCCGAGATCGTGCCCTCGAAGCGCTCGCCGATGCGATCGATCATGTAGAAGCAACGGTAGATGTCGAGGATCTCGCGCTCGACTTCCATCGCACGCCGCTCGGCGGTCGATGACTGCAGCGCAGCGTCTTGCAGCTCCTCCGGCGAGGCGGCCCGCCCGAGCTGCTTCTTCCGCGCGCGGTCGTCTCCCTCGAGCGCCGCGTGCACGATGCGGTGCACGACGAGGTCGGGATAGCGCCGGATCGGCGACGTGAAGTGGAGATACGCCTCGGACGCGAGCCCGAAGTGACCGAGGTTCGCGACGTCGTACGTCGCCTGCTTCATCGAGCGGAGCAGCAGGCTGTTCAGCACCTGCGCGTTCGGATGATCGGCGAAGCTCTCGAGGACGCGCGCGAGCCCCTTCGGCGTCTGCGTCTCCTCGATGTCGAGCTCGATCCCGAGCACCTCGCACATCGCCGCGAGGCGTGCGAGCTTCTGCGGATCCGGCGGCAGGTGGACGCGGAAGATGCCCGGCAGCGTGTGCTCGAGGAGCCAACGCGCGACGACCTCGTTCGCGAAGATCATCAGCTCCTCGATGAGCTGATAGGCCTTCTTCACGCCGGCATCCTTCGCGCGCTTCGATACGCTCGTCGGCTGGCCCTCGGCGTCGAGCTTCACGACGGGCTCGGGCAAGTCGAAGTCGAGGGCGCCGCGATTGAGGCGCCGCGAGCGGAGGATGCGCGAGAGCTCGTGAGCGACACGGAGCCCGTCGACCATCTCCTCGGCCTGCGGCTGTCGCGGGGGCTCCGCGGTGAAGCCGAGCGCGCGCGCCACGCCGCCGTAGGTGAGCTTCGCCGCGCTCCTCATGAAGCCGCGCACGAGCCGGGACTTCTTGACCGCGCCGCGTGCATCGAGCTCGGCGTGCACGGCGAGACAGAGGCGTGTGACGTCCGGCAGGAGCGAGCAGAGGTTCGACGAGAGCGCGCGCGGGAGCATCGGGATCGCGCGGTCGGGCAGGTAGATGCTGCAGCCGCGGCTCCGGGACTCTTCGTCGATCTTCGTCGCGAGACGGACGTACGTGCTCACGTCCGCGATCGCGACCCAGACCTCGTAGCCGCCGCTCTCCGTGCGCTGGACCCAGACGGCGTCGTCGTGATCGCGCGCGTCCTCCGGGTCGATCGTCGGCAGCGGGACGTGCGTGAGGTCCTCGCGTCCGTCGAGCAGCTCCGTCGGAACCTCGGATCCGTAGGCCTCCGCCTCCGCGATTGCCTCGGCCGAGTGGACCTCCTCGATCTTCTCGAGGAAGAGGACCTTGTTCACCTCGACCGCGAGCTCGCCCGGCTGGCCGAGCACCGCGATGATCTTGCCCTCCGGGTTCTCGCCCGGCTCCTGGGGGAACCGCGTGATCTCGGCAACGACGACCTGACCGTCTTCGCCGCTGTTCCCCTCGGGGCCGGCGCGATCGATGTCGCGTGTCAGGATGACGGGGCCACGGATGCGCGGATCGTCGAGATCGATCCACGCGCTCTTGCCCTTGCGTCGCAGGATCCCGGAGACGCGAGTCGAGCCGCGCTTCACGATCTCGACGATCGTCCCCTCCGCGCCGCGGGCGCCGCGTCCGATGATCTCGACGATGACCTGGTCGCCGTGCATCGCGCCGCCGAGCGACTCGGCGTTGACGAAGACGTCGTCGCCGCTCGCAAGCGGGCTCGCGACGAAGCCGAACCCACGCGGGTTGACGGTGAGGAGGCCCTCGCGGCGCTCACCGCGCCTCTTCGCACCGCCACCGCGCTTCTTGTCGAGCTTGAACCGCTGTCCCCTCGCGCTCAAGACGCCGTCGAATACGAGATCGTCGAGCAGGCGGAGGAGCCCCTGAAAGGACTCCGGGGCGACTCCGAGCTTCTCTGCCAGCTCGTTTGCGTGGACCGGCCGGGCCTCGGCTTCGAGGACGTCGAGAACGTCGGTGCGTGAAGGAAGAGCCCTTCGCATGGGTCGTCCCTAATTACGCGAGATCCGCAAGCGCGTCCCTCGGAATCCGAGCGCTTCGGGAATAATGGGGCGGCTTTCCTCTTATGCTCGGCAAAGCTATGCCGGGCAGCGGCACTTCCGAGGGCGGCTCACGCATGCGCAAAAACATCTGGTTCTGGCTCACCGTCGTCCTCGCTGCCGCGGCACTCGCGGCGAGCGCGATCCTCCTCGTCGATTACGTAAGGCCTGCACCCGTCTTCTGCGACGCGACCGGCGGATGCGCGAAGGTGAAAGCCACCGTCTTCGCACGACCGTTCGGGATCCCGCTTCCTGCCATCGGGCTGATGGGCATGCTCGGCATCGGCCTGTCCGCGCTCGTCCCGAATCGGGGAGCAAGGCTCGTCCAGCTCGTGCTCGCTGCCATCGGCGGCGTTGCTGCGCTCGTGCTCTTCGGAGCTCAGGCGAAGATGGGCGTGCTCTGCCCGTTCTGCGCCATCGTCGACGGTTCCGCGATCGGCCTCGCCGTGCTCTCGTTCCTGCGCTGGCGGAACGAATGGGACCCGCCGAGCGGGCGGCTCGTTCCCGGGCTGGCGATCGTCGCGCAGCTCGCGGCGGTCGGAGCGCCGCTCGCGGTCGGCTTCAGCGAGCGCATCCTCCCGCAGGATCTCCCGTCGGCGATCGCCGAGGAGATGAAGCGCACCGGACGCGACAAGGTCACCGTCGTCGACTTCGTCGACTTCGAGTGCCCGTTCTGTCGCATGACGCACGCCGAGCTCGCGCCGCTGCTCGAGGAGCGGAAGGCGAAGGTCCGTGTCGCGCGCAAGCACGTGCCGCTCCGGACGCACCCGCACGCGATGGATGCAGCGAAGGCAGGGTGCTGCGGGGAGGCTCTCGGCAAGGGCGACGAGATGGCGGACGCGCTCTTCAACGCAGCGCCCGAGGAGCTCACTCCGGAAGGATGCGAGCGGCTCGCGAAGGAGCACGGGCTCGACGTCGAGGCGTTCCGCGCATGCGTCAATGATCCGAAGACGGCCGCTCGGATCGAGAAGGACAGGGAAGCGTTCCGCAACGTGAAGGGCCACGGCCTTCCGACGATCTGGATCGACACGACGAAGCTCGAGGGTGCGCAGGATCGCGAGACGTTGCAGTCGACGCTCGACGAGGCGATCCGCGCGCTCTGAGCGGCGCGTCGGCGACGGGCGCTCACGTGTTGCAAGCGCCCGTCGCTCGACGGAGGAATGGCCTCAGCGGTCGGCCTGCGGGACACAGGACCACGCGCCCGAGACGCCTGACGCGCAGCCCATGCCTGACGCGCAGCCGATCGTCCGGCAGTCGGCGCCTGCGGATGCGCAGACGCCCATGCAGTCGGCGCCACCACGGTTCGGGTTGCAGTCGTCCGCCGGATCGTCGACGCACTGATCGTCCGGATCGAGGCACAGCTTGCCCGCGAAGCCTCCGCAGTGCTGCACGCATCTTCCGGGCACGTCCGCGACGAAGTCGGGGAGGCGGCACTGCCAGCCGTCCGGGCACTTGTGCGAGTTCATCGTGAAGCCGTTGCACGCGATGTCGTTGGGCTTCACGACCTCGCACTTGTGCGTCTCGACGTTGCACTGCGCGACACTCTGATCGTCGAGGACCAGGATCCTCGCGCAGGACACCGCGGCGCAGCCGAGGCTCGCCTGGTAAGCATCGACGTCTGCGGTAGGGACGGCGATGTATTCCCCGACAGGGCAGCAGCCCTTCTCGATGCGAGCGCAGTCGGCGTCGACGTTGCACCCGGCCGTGGAATCGGGCGCGCCGCCGCCGAGCGTGACCGTGAACGTCATCTTCGACAGCCAGTAGTCGCGCACGACGACGTAGTGCTTCGCGCTCGCGTTCGGCGGCAGCTTCATCTGGATGTGCGCGTTCGTGTCGAAGCGCGATGCGTCGTCGTTGAGCGCGACGAGGCGGAGGTCGTCGTCGACGATCAACGCGAGAGGGTCACCGTTCGCGGACTTCACCCAGACGTCGATCTCGTCACCGGGCTTGCCGGTGAGCTCGAAGGCCACGTAGCGCGGGCGCTTCGTGTACGTGATCAGGCTGCTCGTCTGGCCGTACGCGAGCGAGCCGACGATCGCGAGCTGGTTCTTCGTGATGCTCTGCGACGCCTCCGCGACGGGTTCTTTCTCGCCCGCGCCGGTCCCGCATGCGGGCGCGAGCAAGGCCATCGCGGCGACGAGGTTACGAAAATGTGTGTGTGTGAAGGAATATGTAAGCGAATGCATGATCTTGAATTTGCGTATGTTTTTCCGTGACCGCCATGTGGCGGAATCTCCGCGGCGTCTGCTCCGTCGAACCCTGCGGCCGCGGCATCCAAGGAGCGTTCGGCTAGGATGCCGGGGCGACGCGTCGTCCTGACTTGTCCGCTCCCCGCCTCGCGCGGGAGCTTTCGTTCGAGGAGCCTGCACTCATGTCCCTTCGCTTCTTCCTCCCCATCGCCCTCACCGCGCTTTCGATCGCCGCTTCCGGCTGCGGCAAAGAGGTGGTTCGCGGCGCCGACGATCCGAGCGTCGATGCCCACGCCCTCTCCACCGGCCTCGACAAGGAGGACATGAAGCGCGCGCTCCGCGACACGCTGAACAAGCTGCGCGTCTCGCCGGTCATGAACGAGTGGCGAACGACGAACCCGCAGCCGATCGTCGCGATCTTCCCGTTCCAGAACAGCACGAGCGAGCACATCGACTCGTCGCTCGACACGATCTTGAGCGAGGCCGAGACCTGGCTGCTCGAGGCGAACACGGTGCGCGTCGTCTCGCGCCAGCGTCAGGCCGAGATGATCCGCGAGGTCGAAGGCCAGCAG
Organism: Pseudomonadota bacterium; assembly: GCA_023402175.1. Lineage (GTDB taxonomy): Bacteria > Myxococcota_A > Polyangia > Polyangiales > Polyangiaceae > Labilithrix. The sequence continues at coordinate 12,183 of JAEXCN010000318.1, forward strand.
GGCGCGGTCTTCAACCCCGCGCACGCCGCGAAATACGGCAAGCAGCTCGGCGCGAAGTACTTCATCACCGGCAAGGTCTCGGGCAACGACGAGCGCAGCGAGAGCATGCGTCGCGTCCAGTACTTCCTCTACATGCAGGTCATCGACGTCGAGACGAGCGAGATCCGCTTCCAGGGGAAGACCGAGATCACGAAGGCGATTCGCTAGCGTCAGCGAGCGGAACGACGGAGAAGCAGTGAGAGCAGCCCTGAGCAGAGGGGGGGACACGCTCCTCCGCGTGGCCGGTGTGTTCGCGCTCGTCCTTGCGCCGTGGCTCGTCGGATGCGGCGGTCACGAAGCGCGCACGCTGAAGATGCGCACTGCGCTCGACGCGGGGGATGCGAAGGGCGCGATCAAGGCGATCAACGAGGAGCTCGACGTCGCGCACGACAAGCAGCTTCCCAAGGACATCAAGGGCGACAACGCGCTCCTCGTCCTCGATCGCGGCAGCATCCAGCAAGGGCTCGCGCAGTTCGATCTGTCGAAGCAGGACTTCGAGGCCGCGGACAAGGCGATCGACATGCTCGACCTCGCGCACAACGCGGGCGACTCGATCGGCGAATACGTCTTCAGCGGCTCGTCGGGGAAGTACCGGGCACCTCCCTACGAGAAGCTGATGATCAATACGCTCGACATGCTGAACTACCTCGAGCACCGCGACCTGAACGGCGCGCGCATCGAGGCGCGGCGCCTGTCGGTCATGCAGCGTTACTACCGGGAGTCGCTCAAGCGGCCGGACAACCCGGTCCTCGGCCTCGGCAGCCTGCTCGCCGGCTTCACGTTCGAGAAGAGCGGCGAGACCGACGAGGCGCTCCGCTACTACGACGACGCGCTCGCCTTCTCCGGCTATTCCTCGGTCGAGGATGCCGTGGCGCGTCTCGCGACGCAGGGCTCCTATCGCAGCCCGCGCATCAAGACGCTCGTCGAGAAGCGCAGCGACGCCGATCCCGCCGCTGCCGACTCGGGAGAGGTCCTCTTCGTCGTCGGGTACGGCCGCGTCCCGCACAAGGTCCCGGAGCGCATTCCGATCGGGCTCGCGCTCACGCTCTTCGCCGACGCGCTGAGCCCGAACGACGTCGCGGGCGCGAACAAGCTCGCGGCGCAGGGGCTCGTCACCTGGATCAACTTCCCGACGCTCGCTCCAGGGCAGGGCAACTACGCCGTTCCGCAGGTCCGCCTCGACGGAAAGTTCATCCAGCTCGAGGAGGCGGTGAACGTCGACCGCGAGGTCCGCGAGGAATGGAAGAAGATCGAAGGGAAGATCATCGTCAGCGCGATCACGCGCATGGTCGCGCGTCTGCTCCTCGGCAAGGGAATCGAAGCCGCTGCCGGCAAGGAGAACGCCGTCCTCGGCCTCATCGGCTCGCTCGCGGCACAGGCAACGCTGAGCGCGCTCGACACACCGGACACTCGTAGCTGGGAGACTCTCCCGGCACGGGTCGCGGTCGCTCGGGTACGGCTTCCGGCCGGGCGACACAGCGTCGCGCTCGACGTGCGCGGCTGGCAGCGCACGCAGGAGATCGTCGTCGAGAAGGGCAGCTGGCAGGTCATCTCGCTGATGGCGCTGCGCTGACGGCGCTGCGCTGACGCGGCCGTCGCGCGCGTCGTTCATGCGGCACGACGACGCGGGCGAGACGATCGCGATGCGGCTATCGTGACCGCGTCCTCGTTCACGCGGCGTGCTCTCGGGGCTCGCAGCTCGCGGAAGGAGCCCATGAGCGAATCCAAAGGCTTGAACATTCTTCTCGTCGACGATGACGACGTCGACGTGATGAACGTGAAGCGCGCCTTCAAGAAGGCGAACATCGCCAATCCACTGTTCGTTGCAAGCAACGGTCTCGAAGCGCTCGAGATGCTCCGGAACGGGGCGCTCCCCGAGCACAATCGCCTGATCCTCCTCGACCTGAACATGCCGCGCATGAACGGCATCGAGTTCCTTCGCGAGCTCCGCGCCGACGCCGCGCTCGCGCCGACGTCGGTCGTCGTCCTGACGACGTCGAACGAGGATCGCGACAAGGTCGACGCGTACCGCCTGAACGTCGCTGGTTATCTCTCGAAGCCCGTCACGTTCACCAACTTCGTCGACCTCATGGCGACGTTGAACAAGTACTGGACCATCGTCGAGCTCCCCTGACGTAGTCGTCCCATAAGTTCCTTCGTCGCATGCGCCGAATTGCGCATATCTCGACCGGTACTGGAGCGTCCCGACGAGGCTGGACGATGCCATCGTCCTCGATGGCCGCTCACTGCTGTGCTAGGACGGCGCTCATCCGCGGGGGCGTCGGTCGTCGACCCTCTGCGATTCACGCGAGGGGCGAGTGAGGCGCAAGCGGACGAACGATTCGAGGCCTCGGGAGCGGCGGACGTTGATCCCCGCATTCGACCCGGAGCAGCTCGCGAGGGAGATCGAGCAGGAGGCGGAGCGAACGACGATCACGCCGCCGTTCGACCCTTCTTCCTACGCGCGCATTGTCGAGGAGCACGTGAGCGTCGCTGGCGGACTGCGCGACACGCCGCGGACGATGGCGGCTGCTGCCGCCGCGGCCGCGAGGGCAGCGGAGCGCGGCACCGCCTGCGATCCGAACGTGGCGACGGCGCCGAGGCCGCCGGCGCCCGAGGTGAGCACGACGGACGACACGCTCGACGTGGAGAACACCGAGACGATCGGTCGTGAGATGTACGGGTGTTATCTCGCGAGCGACTTCCCCGAGGCGCTCGTCCTCGCCGAGCGCGTGCTCGCGCAGCAGCCCGACCACGCACTCGCGCAGCTCGTCGCGGAGAAGTGTCGCGAGCGGCTCCAGCCGAGCAGCCGGGCGCTCAGCCCGTCGAGCGTGCTTCGCCTCAAGTTCGCCGCGCTCGAACGCCACTCGAAGCACATCGACGCGACATCGTCCTTCGTCCTCGGTCACATCGACGGGATCTCCGACGCGGCCACCGTCGCGGCGCTCTCGGGTCTGCCGGGGACGGAGGCGCTCGACCGGCTGCACGCCCTCGTCGACCTGGGCGTGCTCGAAGTCGTGAACGGCTGATCCCGTCGCGTCGGTCCCGGGGCCGACGGTCGCGCTCCTTCTCCCTCGGGCGCGCGCGTGCTACCGCAGTGGTCATGCAGCAGTACCTGGACCTGCTCCAGCTCATCCTCGAGCGTGGGAAGGACCGCGAGGACCGCACCGGTACCGGCACGCGCGGGATCTTCGGGCACCAGATGCGCTTCGACCTCCGCGAGGGCTTCCCGCTCCTCACGACGAAGAAGCTGCACACGAAGTCGATCATCCACGAGCTGCTCTGGTTCCTCCGCGGCGAGACGCACGTGAAGCCGCTCCAGGATGCGGGCGTCCGCATCTGGAACGAGTGGGCGACCGCCGAGCAGACCGCGCGCTTCGGGCGCGCGGAGGGCGATCTCGGTCCCGTCTACGGGCATCAGTGGCGGAACTACGGCGCGACGAAGCGGCCCGACGGCACGTACGAGAACGACGGCGTCGATCAGATCAAGCGCCTGCTCCGCGACATCGTCGAGAATCCGAACAGCCGGCGTTTGATCGTCACCGGCTGGAACCCGAAGGAAGCCGATCAGGTCGCGCTTCCGCCGTGCCACACGCTGTTCCAGCTCTACGTCCAGGACGGGGAGCTGAGCTGCCAGCTCTACCAGCGGAGCGCCGACGTGTTCCTCGGCGTGCCGTTCAACATCGCGAGCTACGCGCTGCTCACGATGATGATCGCCCACGTCACGAACCTCCGTCCCGGCGACTTCGTCCACACGTTCGGCGACGCGCATCTCTACAAGAACCACCTCGAGCAGGCGAAGCTCCAGCTCACGCGCAAGCCGCGCCCGCTCCCGACCCTCAGGATCGCGACGGACGCCCGCGACCTCTTCGCGTTCCGTTACGAGGACTTCGTTCTCGAAGGCTACGATCCCCATCCGCACATCGCGGCCGAGGTGAGCGTATGACCGAGCTCGCGCCTCTTGCGATGGTCGTCGCGATCGGCGACGGCGGCGTCATCGGGAAGGACGACGGCCTGCCCTGGCGTCTCCCCGAGGACATGCGCCACTTCAAGGCGATGACGATGGGCCACGCGATCATCATGGGCCGAAAGACACACGCGTCGATCGGCCGGCCGCTTCCCGGACGGCGCAACATCGTGGTGAGCCGCACGGCGGACGGCTTCGAGGGATGCGAGCTCGCGCGGAGCCTCGAAGAGGCGATCGCCCTCGCGCGCACGACCGACGAAGAGCCGCGCATCATCGGCGGCGCGCAGCTCTACGAAGAAGCGCTTCCGCTCGCGACACGCATCTTCCTCACCGAGGTCCATCGCAAGGTCGACGGTGACGCCTTTCTCCACCTCGACCGCTCCGGCTGGCGCGAGACCTCGCGGCGCTCGGGCGAGTCGGAAGGGGTGGAGTTCGTCACGCTCGAAAGGTAATCCTTCGTGCCCATGGCTCTCGCCCTCGCGCGGCGTCTCTCGCTCGTGTTCGTGTTCGTCGCGCTCGCGGCAGCGCTCTCCTCCGTCTCGTGTCGCGTGTTCGAGCCCACGAACAAGCCCGTCGACACCTGTCGTCGCTCCTGCGAAGCCCGCGCGAAGCAGCAGTGCACCGACCAGCAGTGCGAACGCGGCTGCGAGTTCATTCTCGACCGCCTCGTGGAGCGCGAGGGAGACAACGTCATCGCATGTGTTGCTGCGAGCCCGCGGCGCTGCACCGACGTCGTCTGGGCCGACTGCGCCGCGAAGGTCGGCGTGCATGCGGACGGTGGACCGCCGGGGCCTCCGCCGCCCGCGGAAGAGGATTGAGCTGACGATGATGATCCGCGTCGACGACGACATGAAGAGGCCGCTGACGTTCGGCACCGCGCCGAAGCGTGTCGTCTCCCTCGTTCCCAGCGATACCTTCAGCGTTGCCGCGCTCGGCTGCGGAGGCGCGCTCGTTGGTCGAACCGACTACTGCGAGCTGCCGGCCGACGTCGTCGCGCGCGTCCCGAGCGTCGGGGGAACGAAGAACCCGAAGCTCGAGGCGATCCTCGATCTGTCTCCCGATCTCGTCATCGCGAACCAGGAGGAGAACACGAAGAAGGACCTCGAGACGCTCGCGCAGAAGGGCGTGAAGGTCCTCGTCGCCTTCCCGAAGCGTGCCGCCGACGGCATCGCTCATCTCGCGCGGCTCGCGCGCGTCTTCTACGTCGAGCGCGACCCCGACGTTCGCGATCTCCTGCGACGCGGGTACAACGTGATCCGCGAGGCCGAAGAAGCCCGGAAGGTGCTGACGCCGCTACGGACGTTCTGTCCAATCTGGATGAAGCCGCTCATGACGATCAACGGCGCCACGTTCATCAGCGACGTGCTCGATCTCGCCGGCGCGCAGAACGTGTTCGCCGATCGCGAGCGCCGTTATCCGCTCGCCGCCGACATCGGACGCGCACCGCCGCTGCCGCCCGAGGACGTCGCGGGCCGCGATACCCGTTATCCGCGCGTGACGCTCGAGGAGGTCGTTGCGCGAAAGCCCGAGCTCGTGCTCCTGCCCGACGAGCCGCATCCGTTCAGCGAAGAGGATGCCGACGTCTTCCGCGGGCTCGACATCCCGGCGGCGAAGGCGAACGCGGTCGTCCGGACCGGCGGAAAGGACCTCTGCTGGTACGGAGCGCAGACCGTGTTCGGCCTCCCGCGCGTGCGTGAGCTCGTCGCCAAGTACCGCGCGCCGTCCTGACGGCGTGCGCGAGGACGCCGTTCGTTCAGGCCACGTTTTTCTTCGCGACCTGACCGAACGGCACTGAGCCACGCGCCTCAGCGCGCGATCTTGTGGATGACGGTCGGGAGGCCCGCGTCGTCGGCGGTGCGGACGATCCAGCCGAGGTCCGCGCTCGGCGCCGGGACGCCGAGGAACCCGACGGACTTTCCGAACGCCGCGAATGGCGAGAGCACCTGCGCGCCCACGACATCGGCCGGGCTCGAGATCTCGAGCTGCGTCGAGCTCGCGATCGGAACGTGTGAGCTCACGTCGAGCAGACCGGCCGCGTTGACGAGGGCAGGGACGTCGCTGTCTCCGCTGTCGATCGCGACGAAGACGCCGCCCTTCTTCGTGAACGTCTGGAGCGCCGCCGACCAGCGACCACCGAGCTCGACGGGATCCGCGCCCGTCGCGCCGTGCACGAGCACGACGTCGTAGCTCGCGTACAGGCTGCCGCTCTCGAGCGACTCCGGCGAGGCCGTCGTGAACTGCACCTGCCGATTGATGTTCGTGCCGAGCACCACGCGAACGCGATCTGCGCTCTGCGCCGGCGCGCCCGACTCGTAGGAGAGGATGCGGATCGGATTGGTCGACGGGATCGAGACCGCGTTCGTGAGGACCTTCGCCTGCGACGAGGCGCGGAGCACGTTCGACATGTCGTGACCGATGAGGATGACGTCGCCCGGCGTTGCGCCGACACATTCACCGGCCGTGCAGATGTTCGAAGGACAGATGCGGCCGCACGCGCCGCAGTTCAGCGGATCGCTCTCGACCGAGATGCACTCTCCGTAACATGCAACGAGCGGCGCCTCGCAGACGAGTACGGGCGGATCGACCGGCGGGGTGGGCCGTTCGTACGTCGGCGGCGTGTACGGCTGTAGCCCCGGAGGCCGCTGCGCGATCGGCAGCTCAGAAGGTCCGTCATCCGTCGTGTCGGGGCTCCGTTCGTTGGGGTTCTGTTCGAACGTCGGAGCCCTCCCGCTCGGAGCGACGACGCACGCGCCTCCGTACTCGACGTATCCAGGTTTGCACGTACCACCGACGACGCTGTCCATCCCGCACGCAGCGGTCGTGAGCGCAAGGGCGATGAAGGTTGCGATGTTCAAAGAGCGACGCATGACGATCACCTCGAGCTCCTTCCGTGCGAGGCAGCGATGTTTCCTTCGTGCTTACGCGTCACGATCAGCTCGACGCGGCGGTTCTCGACCTCCCGCCGAAGCGTGACGATCTTCGGCTGCGTCTTGCCGTAGCCGACGACGCGGAGCCGCGACGGATCGACACCGAAGCGCACGAGCAACGTCTTCATGCTCGCGGCGCGTGCCTCGGAGAGCCTCTGGTTGTACTCGTCGCCGCCGATCTCGTCGGCGTGGCCCTCGATGCTGATGTCCGTGATGTCCGAGTGCTCGCGGATGAACCGCGCGATGTTGTGCACCAGGCGATAGCTGTCGTGGCGGATGCGGGCGCTGTCGAACTCGAAGTGGACGATGTCCTCGAGGAGGATCCGGTCCTCGACGAGGCGCACGCCGTCACCGCATCCATCTTCGCTCGGAGGCGCGCCGTCCTTGCAGACGTCGACCGCCTCGGCGATCTCTTCGTGCTCCTGGACGAACACGGGCGGCGGTGCCTGCTGGGGAAGCGGCTTCTCGGCGCTCGGGGGCTCGGCCGGGCGAGCGCGCTCCTTCGCGCCGAGGCTGATCGACAGTCCGGCGGTGAGGATGCGCGCGTCGCTGCTGCGCAGCTCCGTGTTCGGCTGGAAGATCTGCGTGTATCCGACGAACGGTCCGACGTCGATTTGGCTCGTGCGCGAGACCCGCAGGTCCCAGCCGAGATGCGCGTCGAACGCGGGACGGGTGAGATCACCCGTGAGCGCGACGCCGACGTTCGAGTCCATCCACGGACCGGCGACTTTCGTCGCACCGAAGGCGCGGAGGCGGACACCGACCGTCCCGACGAGGGCAGAGCCGGTGCTCGTCGGCGCGATCCCAGCGTCCTTCGGCGCCTCGCCCTTCGAGAGCACGAGCGCGCCGGCGCTCGCCTGGACACCGATGCGCGACGTCGCGGGCAGCTCGACCGTGCCCGAACCCGCTCCTCCGGTTCCGAACTCGCTCTGCTGCGAGCCTCCGATGGCGTGGGCGCCACCAGCGGCAACATGGAAGCGGGGCTCTTCGGCGGATGCTTTGGCACTGCACGCGAGGATCGCCAGACACGCGGCGACGACGGGGCGTTTCATGTTTGGAAGGAACGGCTCCCTTCCGCGAGCGTTCAGGGCCGCGCGTTCGACCGTTTGACGAGGCGATGCGCCGACATCCGCCCACGTCTCCGGGCCGGTGCGAAGGCTCGCGTGAGCCGTCTGGGCCGCTCGCGATACTCTCGGGCTGTGGGCGTTCCGATCCCGTCGCAGTCGACCCGTTCCGGGGCAGGGCCTTCGGACGCGGCGCTCGTCGTTGCGGCGCGAGGCGGCGAGGATTGGGCGTCGGAGGCGCTGTTCCGTCGGCATGCTCCTGCGCTGAACGGCCTTGCCTTCCGCCTCATGGGGCGCGACGCGGACACCGATGATCTCGTCCAGGAAGCCTTTGCGCGCGCGTTCGTCTCACTGCATCGCCTGAAGGAGCCGCAGGCCTTCGGAGGTTGGCTTCGATCGATCCTCGTCCGCACCGCGTCGGTGACGCTTCGCCGGCGTCGTCTCTTCGCGCGCCTCGGGTTCGGCCGGCGCGCCATGGAGATCGACCTCGACATGATCGCCGGGAAGAACGCCTCGCCGGAGGCGATCCTGGAGCTCCGGCGCGTGTACTCTGCAGTCGAGAAGCTGCCCGTCGATCTCCGGCTCGCGCTCGTCCTGCGTCGCGTGGACGATCTGGCCCTCGAAGAGATCGCGGAGCTCACGGGCGCGTCGATCGCGACGGTGAAGCGACGCGTTGCGCGCGCCGAGGCAGCCCTCGAGCAGATCATCGATGGAGGCGAACGATGAGCAGCCCCCTCTCTCGACAAGTGCCGTTGCGCCTCGATGCGGATCGCATCGAACGGCAGCTCGCCGGAGCACGCTCGCGCGCGGTCCGCCTCGTGCGCGCGCGGCGCGCAACGCGAGCAGCTGCCGCGCTTGCCGTCGTAGTCGTAGCCATCGTCCTCTTCGTGCGCGGCGCGCGTCCGAACGCGGGAGCGCTCGAAGGCACCGCAATCGAGAGCATCGCGGGCGGCGAGAGCCTCACGATGCCGGACGGTTCACGTGTGATGCTCGAGCCAGGAAGCCGTGCGACGCTCACCTCCGTACGACCCGATCTCGTCGAGTGGCGCATCGATCGCGGCGGGGCTGAGTTCGATGTCGCGCACGTCCGCGGGCGACGGTTCGTCGTCGTGGCGAGTGGCTGGGAGGCGTCGGTGCTCGGCACGCGATTCGTCGTCCGTGCCGCGACGACGGTGCACGGAGTAGAGGTGCACGTGGATCGAGGCCGCGTCGCCGTCGGCCGAACAGGAGAGGCACCGACCCGCGTGCTCGACGCGGGCGAGACCTGGTCGGAGCGGTCGCCGTCGCCGCCCGCTCCCGTGGTCGACGCAACCGCCTCCGCGCAGAGCCAGGCAATCGAGCCCTCGGACGGAGCTGCGCCCATTCTTCCCGAAGCGCCAGCGGTCTCGGCAGCGACGGTGCAAGCTCGCCGCCCCGTCGCCGAGCACGCAGGCCCGTCGGAGCTGCTCGCCCGGGCCGAAGCGGCTCGCGCGGCGAATCACCCGCGCGAGGCAGCCGCGGCGCTCGAGGCGCTCCGCTCGCAGTACCCGCGCGATCCGCGCGCAGCCCTCGCCGCATTCGAGCTCGGCCGCGTCCGCCTCGACGCGCTCGGCGATCCGCGTGGTGCAGCGGCTGCGTTCTCGGATGCGATCCGCCTTGCGCCGAGCGCGCCGTATCGCGAGGATGCAGAGGCCCGTCTCGTCGAGGCGCTCGAGGCGAGCGGCGAGCGCGCTCGGTGCGAGGAGGCGCGTGCTTCGTTCCTCGCACGTCATCCGTCGAGTCTGCATCGGGGCAACGTCGCCGCGCGCTGCCGGAGAAATTGAAAGCCCGCCGATCCATCCTCGTCTCGACTGTCCTCTTGCTTGCAGCCCTACCGGCGCGCGCTGAGCCAGCTTCTCCGCGATGCTCGGGCCGCCGGCCTTCGGTGAGCCTCCGCGCCGTTCCTCTCGAGGGGAGCCTTCGAGAGCGCTTCGTCGCTCAGCTCGGAGCCGCCCTCGCTGCGCGGAACATCGAGCTTTGCGACGATGATCGCGTCGTCGCCGCGATCGACATCGAGCCAAAGGGCGATCAGCTCCGCATCGTCGCGAGCGACTCCCTGTTCGACAAGCGGATCGAGCGCACGATCGACGTCGCGACGATGCCGACCGACGGCGTCCCATTGATGCTCGCCCTCGCGACGGACGAGCTACTGCGTGCGTCCTGGGCCGAGCTGTTCGTTCCGGATGCGCCAGCGGCGAGGATGCCCGTCGCGCCCGAGATCCGCCGCGCGGTCGGCGCCCCTGTTCCGGGAGAGCTCGTGCACGAGACACCGGCCGCCGGGCGCACCGCGCGATTCGAGATCGGCGCGCAGTGCGCGGGAGAGGTCTTCGGCGGAGGACAGCACCAGCTCGGAGGCGATCTCGCGGCGGGATATTGGATCCATCCGCGAGCGGGGCTCATCGCTGCCGCGGGCGCGCGCCTCGGACTGCCTACGACGGCGGCAAGAGGCGAGGTCCGATCGACGGCAGTGCCGATCTCGCTTGGGATTCGCCTCGCGCTGGTCGAGCCCCGTCGAGCTCTTGGCCTCGATCTCGCGATGCGCAGCACGCTCGTGCCGGTGCACTTCGCATCCGAAGCAACGCCGCCAGCACGCGGCCGTGAGCGCACAGCAGTGGCGTTCGTCGGCGGCGCCGCTCTACGGGGCACACTCTCGATCTCACCGAGCGCGTTCGCATGGCTCGAAGCAGGAGCCGGCGTGACGCTCCGCGGGGTCGAGGCACGCGATGCGCTCGAGCCGGTCACCGCACTTTCCGGGGTGATGGTGGGAGCTAGCGCAGGTGTCGCTACGAAATTGTGAGGCGCCGTGAGCCGGAATCGGGTCTCGTGCTTCGTACTCGCGGAGGAATCATGATCCGAAGCTTGTCTCGGCGCTCATGGCTGTCGATCGTCGCGCTGTGCGGAGTCGCGCTGCCCACCGTTCTCGCTCTCGTGCCGGGGTGCGGAGACGACAGCTTCTCGATGTTCTCCGGGGCGAACGCCGACGGCGGGGCCTCGTCGGGAGACTTCCCCGGCGATCAGGACGGCGGAGGAAGCGGCAATGGCGGCCCGCAGTCGGGCGACACCTGCGGCGGCGCCCCGTGTGCGAATCACACCGGGTCGAAGGACTTCGTCGAGCCGGGGGCTCCGGCGAATGCACCGGCGCTGTTCGGATCCACGAAGGTCGAGCCAAACGGGACCAATGCAGCGCAGGAGCCCAACGTCGTCTACCCGAGCCACGAGACGATGTTCCCGATCAACGTCGCCCATATCCGGCACGAATGGGTCGCGGGCGGGACGAACGACCTCTTCCAGCTGACGTTCAAGGGGCCGAAAACGACGGTCACGATTTACACGACCCAGCGCGAGTGGGAGCCGACGCCTGAGCAATGGGACTGGATCGCGGAGTCGAATCGCGGCGACGCCGTCGTCCTCACCGTGACGGCGCTCTCGCAGGCGTCGCCGCAGACCGCGTGGCAATCGAAGCCGGTCACCTATCACTTCAGCGCGGCGGAGGTCGAAGGCGGCATCTATTACTGGTCCACCGGAACGAAGGGCATCATGAAAGCCCTCGTCTCCGACCGGCAGCCGCAGAAGTTCTACACCGACCCTGCCGCGAGCGACGCGAACACTTGCGTCGCCTGTCACACCCTCTCGCGTGACGGTAAGCGCCTTGCCGTGGGTTACGGAGGAGAGAAGCTCCGCGAGGTTTCGGTGCCCGACCGCGCCACGCTCGTACCATCCGGAGGCGCGGCCGCTCGAGACAGCGCCTGGACGACGTTCTCACCGGACGGCAAGAAGCTGCTTGTTGCAGCGAAGGGCGTGCTGACGCTGATCGACGCCGACACCGGAGCGCCGATCGGACCGAACAATGGTGTCGTGCCCGTTCCTGCCGGCAAGCTCGCGACGCATCCCGACTGGTCTGCGCTCGGCGATCGTGTCGTCGTGACGCTCGGGACGAAGGGCGGGAACAAGGAAATCGAGGGCGGCGAGATCGCAATCCTGCCGTACGACAACGGCGCGTGGGGCGCGGCGACGACGATCGTCCCGGTGGCCGGCGCCGGCGACAACAACTTCTTCCCGGTCTTCAGCCCGGACAGCAAGTGGATCGCGTTCGTCAATGCCAAGGGCAAGTCGAAGGACGCCCTCACGGCGACGCTGAAGCTCGTGTCCTCGTCCGGAGGCGCTCCGGTCGCGCTGACACGCCTCAACCAACGCGTGAACAATGCGGACGGCGTTCTGAACGTCGGCAACTCCATGCCGACGTGGGCTCCGTCGACGAAGCCAGGCGTGTTCTGGATCGCGTTCTCGAGCGTGCGTGCGTACGCGAGCCTCCGCCCGGCCGACGCCAAGCTCGATCAGATCTGGATCGCGGCCATCGATCCGAACAAGCCCGACCCGAGCTACGCGGCGTTCTGGGCGCCGTTCCAGACCATGCCCGAGGGAAACCACCGCGCGTTCTGGACGCACGTCGAGGGCGAGAAGCAGTGCGGCTGCGTCGAGATCTGCGGTGACGGGATCGACAACAACTGCAACGGCGTCGCTGACGAGCCTGGCTGCTCCGTCTGCGCGCCTGTCGAGATCTGCGGGAACGGGAAGGACGACAACTGCGACTGCGTCATCGACAACTGCTCGGGCGAGATCTGCAACGACGGTATCGACAACGACGGCGACGGTCTCATCGATGGCGACGACCCCGCGTGTGCGCCGAAGTGACGGCTCAGCGCGGACGTGGATCGGTCACGAGGAGCGCGAAGACGGCGTGGTCGAGCCAGCGGCCGCTCACGCGTTCGGCTTGCCGCGCGACGCCCTCGAAGCGGAAGCCCAGGCGACCGATGACGTGGAGCGACGGATGATTGTCCGTCGCCGCCGCGACGCGGACGCGGTGCGCGTTCACCGGACCGAACGCCCAGTCGAGCACGCGATGCCCGGCCTCGGTCATCAACCCTTTGCCCCACGCATCCGTGCGCAGCCAGTAGCCGAGCTCGACGTTCTCGTGCAGATGGGCGAAGGCCTCGAGGCCGATCACGCCGAGAAAGCGCCGGGTCGCTCGATCGCGGATCGCGAAGCGCGTCGCGCGCGCGGCGTCCCAGTCGGATGCGCTCGCCTCCGCGTAACGGCCACTCGAGTCGAGGTCCACGTTGAAGGGGACCCAGGGGAGCCACGGCTCGAGCTGCGGCCGCGAGCTCTCGACCGCGGTCCACAGATCGCGCGTGTCGGTTGCGTCGAGGGGAAAGAGGAGGAGGCGCTTCGTCTCGAGAGGACGCGAGCGAACCTCGGACCGCGGGGGCACGGCGAGCACGGCCGAAGCCTAGACGATGGAGGGCTCAGCGCGCTACGGGCGGCGCGCGATCGTTCAGGCGCGACGGCGCGACGTCGGCGGCGGCTGCGGCGGCTCGGGATAGGCCTCGACGAGCGCCTTCGCCGGGCGCTCGACGTGCTCGAGTGGGCTCGTCACGAGATCGCGCCCCTCTGCTGCGAAGTAGAGCGCCTCGCCCGGCCGCGGATCGCCCGGGTTGGGGACGATCGCGCCGTTCGGGAAGAACTTGAGACCGCCGTGGAGGCGGCGCTTGATCGCGAGATGGCCGGGGAGGAAATCACCCGACCGGCGATCGCGGACAGCGATGCAGAAGCCGTCACGGAAGTGATACTCCGTGTTGCGCGTCACGTAGACGCGGTGGCGGCGACGCTCCGGCCTCTTCGCCTCGGCGGCTGAGCGTGTCGTCTGCTCGATGCGCTCGTTCTTCTTCGCTGCGTCGGCCATGTGCCGAGGATGATCTGCTCGAGCGGAGAGGGCCAAGTTTCGAGAGGAGGAGAGCGCGCCCCCCGCCCTGGGAGTACGAGGGGCGCGTCCCGTACCCAGTGCGATGCCGGTGGTCCTGCCAGCGTTGCGCGCTTCGTCAGGGACGAAGCTGTTTCGGGTCGACGGGCCCGTTCACGACGACGTTCGAGAATGCGAGATCGATCGTGTCGTTCTTCCCTTCGACGAGCCGCGCCCGGAGCGGGACGACGAGGCCTTTGTCGAGCACGAGCGTGAACGCCCTGACGCTCGCGTTCTTGTCCTTCGCCGTGCCCGCGATCTCGACGTCACCTGTCCCTCGAGAACCGGTCAGGGTGTAGCGCTCGCGCAGCGCTGAAAGGTCTCCCGTGAGGAGCGCGCGGAGATCGCCGAGCGCGCGGGCGACGTTCGCACCACGCGCAGGCACCGTCGCGGAAGAAGACTTGGTCCTGTACGTCAGGCCTTCCGGTCCGACGAAGTACACGACGTCGTCCGGAGGCGCGAGGTCCCACCGGAGGCGGTCGGGAGCACCGAAGAGGAGCTCTCCACGCGACTTCACGGACGTGGCGAGCAGTGTGATTCGGCGCTCCTGCGTGAACTGAGCGCGCAGTGCCTTGACGTCTTTGCGCGCCTTGGCGACGTCCGCGAGCACGGCATCGAGCTTCGGTCCTTCGAGCTTCTCGCGTGCGACGCCTGCGTCCGCCGCTTCTTGCGCAGAGCTCGCGCGCGGCACGAACGCGATGGTCGACACGCTGGCTGCAAGCGCGAGACGAACGGCGAGCTCACGTGCGGTCATCGCGTGCCTCGCTTTCCGTCGATCTTTGGGCCTTTGAGGAGCGGTCCACCCGCACGCGCACGACCTTCGGCATAGCGGCCGTCCGTGAGCGCGGGATCCGGCGGAAGGACCTCCAGAGACTCGAGCTTCGGCACATCCGGCGGTTGTCCATCAGCACGTTGGACGAAGATAGCGGGGTCCACCTTCACGAACCTGCCCGAGAGCCGCGGACCTTCGGATACCCAGAGCGCACGAGCGGTCAGATCGGCGACCACGCCGTGCGTCGCGATGAACGCATCGATCGCGCGCCGATCGCCGAGCGGACAGGCCTCGCCAGCGCAGCCGTGGTCTCGAAGGAGCTCGAGCGCGGTCGACACGGTCGCGCTCTTCGGGCGAACGTCCCCGAGCAGCTCGTCGATGCGCGTCCGGCGCGGGAGCGTCGAGGTCGTCTGCCGCACGTTCGTGTCGCGCGGGTCGCCCGCGAGCGGCCCTTCGAAGTGGTTCGTCACCGACGCCGTCCCGGGATGCGTGAACGTCGAGCGGACGTGAGCAACAATACCGGGCGCGCGCTCGACGACGGCGAAACGTCCAGCGGCGTCGCCGACGAAGACGATGTGCGAGACCATCACGGGTTGCGCGGCGAGGATCGCGACGGCCTCGTTCGTGTCGCGCGCCGACGAGAGCGCTTCGCGCAGCGAGAACGCGACCGGGACACCCGTCGTGCTCGGCTCACGCGCGCGACCTCCGTGAACGGCAACTGCGACGCCTTCGGCGTTCATCCCCGTGACGACGCCGACGAACCCGGGCCACGCGACACTCGCGAAAGGGATCTTGCCGTCCTCGTGCACGACGAAGACGGCCTTGTCGGTGTCGAAGACGTCCGCGGCCTCGAAGTCGAACGCTCGCGCGAACAGCGCATGTCCGTCCGCAGTCGCCTCCGGGCCGAGCCCGAACGCCGTGCACCCGAGCAGCGGCGATTGCTCGAAGCCGAGCGCGATGTCGTAGAGCGCATGGAGCATCACCATGCGCTGGTAGGTCGGCAGCTGATTCGCGTAGGGATCGGGCACGAACGCATTCGCCTCGGCGGCGATCTCGCGGCGGCGCGCTTCGGGGAAGCTCGACGCGACGTCGCGGTAGCGGACGCGACCGATGTCGAACATCAGCGTTCGCGCCGGCGCGAACGGAACGACCTCCGCGAAGCCGTCCCAGAGGACCTGTTCGTCGTCGGCCATGCGGTCGTAGAGGAGAGCCGTGTGCTGCGCGCCGATCTGCTCCGGCGTGCCGGCCAGATAGACGAGGCGCACGCCACGCTTCGCGGTCCAGCCGTGCGGCG
>JAEXCN010000335.1 GCA_023402175.1 Pseudomonadota bacterium
CGGAATGAGCGGTCGCACTCTCCGGCCCGAGAAGGCGCTCGCTCTCGGCCTCGTCGACGACGTCGTGCCCGCGGCGGTCGGTCTCGAGACGGCCGCAGCGCTCGCGCTCCGCCTCGCCGAGCGTCCGAAGCTCGCCGTCGCGCTCGCGAGGAAGCGTCGGGGCAAGGGCATCGAGCGTGTCGAGCGCGCTCTCCTCGAGAAGAACCCGATCGGCCGGCTCGCGCTGTTCCGCAAGGTACGCGCGGAGACCTCGAAGAAGACGCGCGGGCACCATCCGGCAGCCGAGCGGATCATCGATCTCGTCGCGCGTTACGGCGCGCGCGGATTCCGCTCTGCCGCGGAGCTCGAGCCGCGCGTCTTCGGCGATCTCGTCGTCAGCGAGACGGCTCACCGCCTCATCGATCTGTTCTTCGCGCAGACGGCGTTGAAGAAGGACAGCGGGCTCGAGCCGAACGAAAAGGCCACGCCGCTCCCCGTCGAGCGCGTCGCCGTGCTCGGCGCGGGCCTCATGGGCGCCGGGATCGCGACGGTGAGCGCACAGGCGGGGCTCGTCGTCCGCATGAAGGACACCGACGACGCCGCCGTCGGACGTGGGCTCCGCTACGTTCGTGAGCAGCTCGACGCTCGCGTTCGCAGGCGCGGATCGATCTCCGCGCTCGAGCGTGACGCGATGTTCGCGCGGGTGAGCGGCGCGATCGATTACTCCGGATTCCGCAGCGCGGACATCGTCATCGAGGCCGTGTTCGAGGATCTCGCCCTCAAGCACTCCGTCATCCGCGACGTCGAAAAGCTCGTTCGCGACACGTGCGTCATCGCGTCGAACACGTCATTGATCCCGATCACGAACATCGCCGAAGGCTCGTCGCGCCCCGAGATGATCGTCGGGATGCACTACTTCAGCCCGGTCACGAGGATCCCGCTGCTCGAGGTCGTGCGCACGCGCATGACCGACCCGCGTGCAGTCGCGACCGCGGTGGCGCTCGGGAAGAGGCAGGGCAAGACGGTGATCGTCGTCCGCGACGGCCCGGCCTTCTACACGACGCGCATCCTCGTTCCATACCTGAACGAAGCGGCGCACCTCGTCAGCGAAGGCGCGTCGATCGAGGCGGTCGACACGGCGATGCTCGACTGGGGCTTCCCGGTCGGCCCCTTCCAGCTCATGGACGAGGTCGGCATCGACATCGGCACGCACGTCGGCGCAATGGTGCAGACCGCATTCGGCGAGCGAATGCGCGCTCCCGAGGCATTCGCAGCGCTCCGCGCCGACGATCGCAAAGGACGGAAGAACGCGCGCGGCTTCTATCTCTATGGCAGCGCGGCGCCACGCGAGAAGACCGTCGACCCAACCGTCTACGGCGTGCTCGGCGTGACTCCGAAGCTGCGCGCCTTCACCGCCGACGAGATCGCGCTCCGCTGCGCGCTCGCGATGGTGAACGAGGCACTCCGCTGCTACGGCGAGGGCATCGTTCGGAGCGCTCGCGACGGCGACGTCGGCGCGATCTTCGGCGTCGGCTTCCCCGCGTTCCGTGGCGGCCCGTTCCGCTACGTCGACGTCCTCGGCACGACGGAAGTCCTCCGGCGCATGCGCTCGCTCGAGCAGCGCTTCGGCCAACGCTTCGAGCCCGCGCCGCTGCTCGTCGAAATGGCGCGAGGCGGCAAACGCTTCTACGGGTGAGCCACCGGCCACCCATGTCCTGTCACTTAACTGCTACCGATGTCCTGTCACCGCACTGAGCCTCGTGCCCCTGTCGACGCGGAGCCTTTGAGGAAAGACTCACAGGAAGACAGCGTGACCTCTCGTCTCCATCGACTGACTGCTGCCACTGCGTCTCGAGGCGAGATTTACAGGGAGACAGGGCGACAGGGAGATCAGAGGGAGGGGTCCTGCTTCGATTCCGACCTGGACCCTCGTCGCCTCTCGCGAAACGCTTTCGCGTTTCGCTCGAAAATTTGAGCCTCCCTCTCATCCGGCGAGCTTGTTCCGCACAGGCACTGGCGTCCTTGCCGGCTGCGGGACTCGGACGGAGAGAGGTGACGTGGCAGCCGATCATCGGCGTCGGTACGAGACCGTGCGTGTGAGCTCCAGATCGTCTCGTGCAGCTAGGCTCCACCTCCCGAAGGTCTCGGGACAAAGCTTGGAAAGCGCACCGTTTGCGGAATGAGGATGAAGCTCGGAACTGAGATCTTCCTTCCGAACGAAACGTGAAGTGGCCGCGAAGCGGGCACTTCACGTTTCGTGAGGGCCCGACGAGGGTCCAGGTGAAGAAAGACGGGAAGCTTCTCCCTCTGATCTCCCTGTCTCCCTGTCACCCTGTAAATCTCGTCTCGAGGCGACGGCGGCAGGATCAATGGAGACCAGCGAACAGCAGTACTCCAGAGTTCCTGTTCCAAGGTCTCGACTACGACGAGCGCGAGCGGCGCGAGCTCGGAGCGGACTTGGCCGCGACGTGTCTGCGAACGGTGCAGCACAAGCAGAGCTTATTGGCGTGCGTGCAGCGCGGCCGTTCCATACGCGCGCAGGGGTGCTAGGGTCCGCGCCCGATCATGATCCCGCGTTACACGCCGCCTGAGCTTCTCCAGCTGTGGTCTCCCGAGCGCCGTTACCAGATCTGGCTCGACGTCGAGCTTGCCGCCTGCGAGGCGATGGAAGACGAAGGGCTCGTTCCGAAGGGGATCGCCGAGAAGATCCGCGCGAAGAAGCTCGTGCTCGACGCGAACCGCATCGAGGAGATCGAGCGGACGGTGAAGCACGACGTCATCGCGTTCCTCACGCACGTCGAGGAGCTCGCGGGCGCCGACGCGCGGTGGCTCCATCGCGGAATGACGTCGAGCGACGTGCTCGACTCCTCGTTCGCGATCCAGCTCCGGGACGCGAGCGACGCGATGCTCGCTCGGCTCGACAAGCTCCTCGATGCGCTCGCGAAGCGCGCCCGTGAGCACGTGAAGACGCCGATGATCGGTCGCAGCCACGGCATCTTCGCCGAGCCGGTGACCTTCGGCGTCGTCCTCGCCGGCCACTACGCCGAGATGCGTCGCGGTCGTGAGCGTCTCGCCCACGCGCGCGAGGCGATCTCGTACGGCAAGATCGCCGGCGCCGTCGGCACGTACGCGCATCTCTCGCCGTCGATC
Organism: Pseudomonadota bacterium; assembly: GCA_023402175.1. GTDB lineage: Bacteria > Myxococcota_A > Polyangia > Polyangiales > Polyangiaceae > Labilithrix. The sequence goes on from JAEXCN010000335.1 coordinate 3,130, forward strand.
GAGAAGAAGGCGCTCGACGCGCTCGGCCTGAAGCCCGAGACGGTCAGCACGCAGGTCGTCCCGCGCGATCGGCACGCGGAGCTGTTCCTCGCGATGGGCCTCGTCGCGGCCGGGATCGAGCGGTTCGCCACGAACGTCCGGCACTGGCAGCGCTCCGAGGTCGGCGAGGCGGAAGAGGCCTTCACCGTCGGGCAGAAGGGATCGAGCGCGATGCCGCACAAGCGGAATCCGATCCTCACCGAGAACCTCTGCGGGCTCGCGCGCGTCGTGCGTGCAGCATGCACACCCGCGCTCGAGAACGTCGCCCTCTGGCACGAGCGGGACATCTCGCATTCGTCGGCCGAGCGCATGATCGCGCCGGACGCGACGGCGTCGCTCGCCTTCATGCTCGATCGCGCGCGTGGTGTCGTCGAAGGGCTCGTCGTCTACACCGAGCGGATGAAGCAGAACCTCGACAAGGCAGCGGAGCTCTACTTCTCGGAAGCGGTGCTTCTCGCGCTCGTCGAGTCGGGCGTCGCGCGCCAGGAGGCGTACGTCTGGGTGCAGCGCAACGCGATGCGCGCGTGGAAGGGCGAGGGCTCGTTCCGCGGAAACCTGGCCGGCGACCAAGACGTCATGTCGAAGCTCTCGCAGGCGAAGCTCGATGCGCTGTTCGATCTCGAACACGCGCTCCGCCACGCGTCGACGATCGTCGACCGCGCCCTGGCGGGCTGAGCGCGGCGGCTGCTCAGGCGCGGAGGGCGACGATCGCGATCGTCACCGCCGCGCCGAGGCAGAGCACGAGCGCGGTCATCACCGTCAGCGCCCAGCGCGCGTCGCTCGAGTAGCGTTTGCTCGACCAGAGCGCGGCGAGCCCGATCGGCGGCATCATGATGAGGAGCGTCCCGAGGGCGATCGGGTCCTCGTACCAGGCTTGTTGCGCACGCGGAGCCTTGCCGAGGAGCTTCGCTTTTTCGTTCGCGTAGAGCTCGCGCCGCTTCGCTGCGTAGACGTCGTCCGGGGAGACCGCGGCGAACATCCGTGCATCTCTCGCGGGATTGCGACGGTGCGCGACGAGCGGCTCTTCACGCTTCGGTGCCGGAGCGGGCGCGATCGCCGCCGGAGAGACCTGGCTCGGCGCGAGCGCCTGGATGCCGGGCGGAACGGGAATGAACATGCACTTCCGCAGCGCCGATCGGCCGCGAACGTCCCAGCCACGCGGCCAGACGTTCTTCGGTGACTCGTGCAGCCACCCGTTTCCGATCAACGTCGTGATGCCCCGACGCGTGCTGGTGGGTCGCGGCGTCCTCATGCTCTCCGTCGTTCGGGTCGGCGTGCCATCGGGTTTCGATCGAACGCCGTACCAGGGTACCTGGCGCCCTCTTCAGGATGATACGGCGGAGTCGTCGCGCAACTTCTTCTCATCGCGCAACTTCTTCTCCATGTCGCCCCGACGGGTGACCGCCGATGCCCTGGCCGCGCGGACAGCATGTGCGCGACGCGCCGCGGCACGAGCGATGAGGAAGAAGATGGGAGGGAGGTGCCGGAGGCGCAGCTTGCTGATCTCGCTGCCGTAAATCGCCTGGACTGGGACTTGTCCGACCCGGGCCCCGCGAGCGCCGAGCTGGCCGAGGAGGTCGTTCGGGTAGCCGAAGCTGGGCCAGAGCCCGGGCAGGTCGAGCGACAGGATGGCTCGCCGGGAGATCGCCGTGAACCCGCACTGGCTGTCCGAGATCGGCTGGCCGACCGCGAGCGACGTGAGCCGCGAGAAGACCTGGCCGCCGATCCAGCGCGGGAGCCCCATCGCGCGGCGAACGCCAGGCTGACCGAAGCGATCGCCCTTCACGTACTCGGCGGCGCCGGTGAGGACGGGAGTGACGACGGTCTCGAGATCGTCCGGCGACATCTGCCCGTCTCCGGCCATGACGGCGATCGCGTCCTCGTGGCTCGACGTGAGAGCGAGCGCCGCGGAATACCCCGTCGCGATGGCCGCGCCCACGCCTCGGCGGCTCGGATGGCGGATGATGCGAACCCGACCATCGCCCGCGCGACGAGCGATCTCGCTCGTGCGGTCCAAGCTCGCGTCGTCGATCACGATGATGTGATCGACGAAGGCCGGCATCGTCCTGATGACGCGGCCGACGTGTGCCTCCTCCTGGTACGCGGGGACGACGACGGTGATGACGCGGTTCAAGAGCATGAGAAAGCGAGGATCACGACCAAGGTGCCCATGTGACACCTGTTCGTCACACGGCTACAGTATTCGCCGATCATGGCGCGAATCCTGGTGATCGAGGACGAGGCCGACATCCAGCAAGTCCTCGACTACAACCTTCGCGAGAAGGGACACAAGGTCTTCATTGCCGGAAACGGCGAGGAGGGCCTGAAGATCGCTCGAGAGAAGCGCCCGGACCTCGTCCTTCTCGACCTCATGCTTCCGGGAATGCCGGGCACCGAGGTCTGCAAATCGCTGAAAGCGGATCCGGCGACGAAGGGCACGCAGGTGGTGATGATCACCGCGAAAGGCGAGGAGATCGACCGCGTCGTCGGCTTCGAGCTCGGGGCCGACGACTACGTCGTGAAGCCCTTCAGCGTTCGTGAGCTCCTCCTTCGTGTCCAAGCGATCCTTCGCCGCTCTCAAGGCGAGCAGGAGGCCGCGGTCGCGTTCCAGTTCGGCAAGCTCCGCGTCGACCGTGAAGCGCACCGCGTCTGGGCCGGCGAGCAGGAGCTCGAGCTCACGGCGCTCGAGTTCAAGCTCCTCGTCACGCTGTACGATCGGCGCAACCGCGTCCAGACGCGCTCGGCGCTGCTCAGCGACGTCTGGGGGATCGACGCGGACATCACGACGCGCACCGTCGACACGCATGTGAAGCGTCTGCGCGAGAAGCTGGGCGAGGCAGGCAACTACATCGAGACCGTGCGCGGCGTCGGTTATCGCTTCACGGACAATCCGGAAGAGGTCGCTGTCTGATGCGCGCGGGGGCGGGACATAAGCAGTCGTGAGGGGCAAGCTTCGCGTACGCCTCCTCCTTCTGGTCTGGGCCGTGGTCTCCGGCTCCGTGCTGCTCTGTGGCCTGAGCCTGACGGCGCCGAACGTCGGATCGCTCGCAGCGATGGCGCTCTTCGCGGGCGCGATCGGGGGCGCGATCGTCTCCGAGCTGTCGGTTCGATGGTTCGACGAGACCGTTCGTCCCGTGACCGATGCCGCGCGGCGCATGCAGGAGGGCGATCTCTCGGTGCGCGCGCGCGTGGGGAAGGGCGAGGACGTCGGCCAGCTCGGCGCCGCGTTCGATCAGCTCGCCGGCAGCTTCTCGAAGACGGTGGGCGAGCTCCGCGGTGAGCGCGATCTCGTGAGCCGCATCCTCGACGGAATGCAGGAAGGCGTCCTCCTCCTCGACAAGGAGGGAAAGGTCGCGCTGATGAACCCGGCGCTCCGCGAGATGCTGCTCCTCACGGCGGACGTCAGTGGACAGCCGCTCCTCGAGGTCGTCCGCCACGCCGAGCTCAAGGAGCTGCTTGATAAAGCACGCAAGACGAAGGCGACCTGCTCGGGCGAGATCGAGCTCGGAGGTCTGAAGCCGCGACGCCTCCTCGTGCGTGGCACGGCCTTCACGCAGCATGCGGGCGGCCTCCTGGCCGTCTTCTTCGACGTGACGGACATCCGTCGGCTCGAGTCGCTCCGGCGCGACTTCGTCGCGAACGTCTCGCACGAGCTCCGCACGCCGGTCACCGCGCTCCTGTCGGCTGCAGAGACGCTCGACCTCGCGCTCGAGAAGGACCCGCCGGGCGCCCGCCGCTTCCTCGGGATCATCGAGCGAAACGCCGCGCGCCTGCAGGGGCTCATCGAGGACCTGCTCGATCTCTCGCGCATCGAATCGCGCGAGCTGAAGCTCCGTCCTGAGCGGTTCGCTTTCGAGCCGTTCGCGACGCATCTGCTCGGGCTCTTCCGCGATCGTGCGGACAAGAAGAAGATCACGCTCCGGCTCGAGTGCAAGCCGGGCGCGACGAGCTCGTCGAACGTGCTCGCGAGCGCGGCCGGTTCGTCCACCCTCGAGGTCGATTGCGATCGCCGCGCGCTCGAGCAAGTGCTCACGAACCTCGTCGACAACGGCGTGAAGTACTGTGCCGACGGCTGCGCCGTCACCGTGCGCGCGGAGCGCTCCGACGCGAGCGTGCGCATCCTCGTCGAGGACGACGGCCCCGGGATCGCGGAGCAGCACATGGGTCGCCTCTTCGAGCGCTTCTACCGCGTCGACGCGGGCCGCTCACGCGAGATGGGCGGCACAGGCCTCGGCCTCTCGATCTGCAAGCACCTCGTCGAGGCGATGGGCGGAAGCATCTCGGTGAGGAGCGAGGTCGGGAAGGGGACCACGTTCGACATCCGGCTGCCGGACGCGAGCACGCGCGCCCGCGAACGTTCGCCTTCGTCGTCGGAGGATGCCGCGGCATGAAACGGCGCAGCTCTGTCCCCGCCAGCACATGGGGCGCCATCCCGCGCATCACGATCCTCGTCGGCCTCCTCGCGTCCGGAGTGCTCGCGCTCGGCTCTTCTTGCTCGCGTGCGGGCGATGGACCGAAGGTGATCGACGGCGCGGGCGCGACACTTCCGTTCCCGCTCTACGCGAAGTGGTCGACGGAGCTCGCGCACGTCGACGGATCGCTCCGGGTGAACTACCAGCCGCTCGGCTCCGGCGCCGGCATGCGCCAGATCTCCGACGGCGTGATCGACTTCGCCGCGACCGACGAGCCGATGACGGACGAGCAGCTGAAGCGCTCGGCCATCCCGCTCGTCCACGTGCCGATGACGATCGGCGCGGTCGTCGTCACGTACAACGTGCCGGGTGTGACGGACCTGAAGCTGACGCCGGACGTCGTCGCCGACGTCTTTCGCGGCGTCGTCCGGCGCTGGGACGATCCGCGCGTGCGTGAGGCGAACCCGAACGTCGCGATGCCATCGGCGCCGATCACGATCGTCCACCGCGCCGACGGCAGCGGGACGAGCGCGACGTTCACCGCGTTCCTGTCACGGAACAGCGAGCCGTGGCGCGCCGACGTCGGCTCCGGCGTCGCGCCGCGTTTCCCGGTCGGCGTGGGCGCGCGCGGCAACGATGGCGTGACGGCGTACGTGAAGGCGACGCCGTATGCGATCGGCTACGTCGAGCTCGCCTACGCGAGGCAAGCGAAGCTGCCGATCGCGCTCGTGAGGAACCGCTCGGGGAAGTACGTCGCGCCGACGCTCGAATCGCTCGATCGCGCAGTGCGCAGCGCCCTCCCGCGCGTCCCCGAAGACTTGCGCGTGTCGATCGTCGATTCCGAGGACGAACAGGCCTACCCGATCGCGGCCCTCTCGTTCGTCATCGTCCCGCGGGAATCGAAGGAGCGCGCGAAGGCCGAGGCCCTCGCCCGTTTCGTCTGGTGGGGCCTCCACGATGGACAGCGCCACGCGGCGGCGCTCGGCTACGCGCCGCTTCCGGCCGAAATCGTCTCGCGCGCCGAAGTGGCAGTGCGGGGGCTGCGCGCGGAGGGAAAGCCGATTAACGTGCACGAGGGGCTCCCGGGGATCTGACCTCGATGACCCAGCGCGCCATCTCCACTCCACCTCGCGTCTCGTCGCGCGTTCGCAAGCTCGCCGAGGGCGCGGGGCACCGATCCGCAGACCGCACGTTCAGCGTGCTCGGCGCCGGAGCTGCAGGCGTGCTCGGGCTCGTCCTCGTCGCGGTCGCGGTCTCCGTCGCGCGCATCGCGTGGCCGAGCATCCGCCATTCGGGCTTCTCGTTCGTGACCGAGCGCGTGTGGGATCCGTCGCGCGACGTCTACGGCGCGCTCGCGTTCGTGTGGGGCACGGTCGTGACCTCGTTCGTCGCGCTCGCGCTCGCGGTTCCGATCGGGCTCGGCGTCGCCGTGTTCCTCACCGACCTCGGCCCGCTCCGTCTTCGCAAGCCCGTGTCGTCGCTCGTCGAGCTGCTCGCCGCGATCCCGAGCGTCGTCTACGGCCTCTGGGCCGCTCTCGTGCTCGCGCCGCTCCTGCGCACGACCGTACAGCCCGCGCTCGCGCGCATCGGCGGACCGCTGTTCCGTGGACCGAACGTCGGCTTCGGGATCCTCTGCGCGTCGATCGTCCTCGCGATCATGCTCCTGCCGACGATCGCATCGGTCTCGCGTGACGTGCTT
>JAEXCN010000359.1 GCA_023402175.1 Pseudomonadota bacterium
GCGCTCTGGGTCGGCGAAGCCGGGCCGAGACGCCCGGCGACTCACCCAAGGAGCTCGCCATGCAGCTACGTATCGCCGACGACATCGTTCACACCATCGGTGCCCTTCACCAGCTCTCCCGCGTCATCGCGCGCCAGGATCCAGACCTCAGCAAGCAGATGAGGCGCGCACTCAACTCCGTCGGCCTCAACGCCGGCGAAGGGCTCTCTGCTCGCGGCGGCAATCGCACCGTCCGTCTCGAGAGCGCCATGGCGAGCGGTCGCGAGGTCATCATGGCCCTGCGCATCGCGGGGGCCGCGGGCTACGTCGACGCGCAGCGGGTCGCGCGGGAGGTCGACACCGTCGACCGCATCGTCGCCACCCTCTACAAGCTCGCCTACCGCGCGCGCTGAGCCCGGCGGGGCCGCCGGTCTCCCCCGGCGGCCTCGCTTACCCCTTCACGGCCTCGACGCGAGGTCGCTATCGATCGTAGTTGCTCATCTTGATCTTCACCGCTCGTGGGTAGACGGGTGCTCAGCCGCGAAGAGATCTTCGCTCGAGGCCAGACGCTGCGGCCGCGCTGCCGAGCACGGGGGCGTAGGAGGACTCCCTCCCTAACTGCAAATCCGCGCGATCGAAGCGGCCGCGGTCATTTGTGGAAAGAAGACCTCGTCCGACGTGAGACCGAACGACTCCACGTTGTCGATCGGTCCTTCGTAGAGCGTCGTCGTCTCGCCGCCAGACTTGCTGACACGGTAGACGCCTCCGAGCGAGCCCGCATTGACCCAGTAGACATGCGTGGCATCGACGGCTCGAGAGACCACGGCATGTTCTGATTCGCGGCGAGGACCGTGGGCGGAGACGGCGCGCCGGCATCCGAGCGAGTCAGGCGAATGGAATCGGGCGGCGGCGCCATGTCCGTCGTCGAGCAACCGGCGAGGCTCGATGACGGAGAGCCGCGACCGTCATGTGCCGACGCCGCGTCGGCGCCCGCGGATGCATCCGGAGAGGAGTCCGTTGCCGTGCTGCGAGTGCCGCCACAAGCGAGCAGCACGATCGCGGCAAGAACCGCCCCACCGGATGTGACCGCGTGCTTCGTCGAAGCGATAGCCGCAGTGATCATCGGTTTGCCTCCCCTGGTTCAGAAGTGCAGTCGTAGAGTCGACGAGCTTCAGTGGCCGCCTTCGTACGGGCAGCCGAGATCGTTCTGGGCCTTGATCGCGTCGCGGCGATCGGGGGACGTCGGCGCGGCGAGCTCCATGTAGAGGTGGTAGTGCTCGCAGGCCTCTTTCTTCTGGCCGGTCTTACGGAGCGCCTCGCCCGCCTCGAATGCGGCCGGCCCGAGCCAGCCGGGGCGCGGCTGCGCAACTCTGCCTTGCTCGACGGCGTAGACGAGGTGCTTCGCGGCCTCGCCGTTCGCGTTCTTCTCCGCGAGGATCTTGCCGTACTTCCAGCGCCAGTACGGCGGCTTGTCGTCGCCGGCGATCGCCTTCTGCCACTCGCTCGTCGCAGCCGCGATCTCGTTCTTGTCCTCGTACGCCTCGGCGAGCGCCGCGTGCGCTTCGTGACGCGAGGGCTTCAGTTCGAGAGCGCGCTTCAGGTCCTTGATGGCGTCGTTGACCTGCCCCTCCTTCCGGAGCAGCACGCCGCGCTGCCAGTACGCGTCGCCGAGCAGCTTGTCGAGTTGCAGCGCCTTCTCGACGTGCGTCCGCGCGAGACCGAGCTGCGCGGGCGTCGCCTCGTTCGCCGCCCACGCGACGTAGAGGTGATACTCCGCTTTGTTCGGATCGAGCGCGACGGCGCGCTGGAGATAGCGCATCGCCGCAGCCGCCTCGAGGCCGCCCTGCTTCAGATACGCGCGGCCGACGAAGTGGTTCGCTTCGGCGCTGTTCGGACGCTGATCCTTCACCTTGTTGAGGAGGGGGAGCGCCTTTTCGACGTCGCCGATCGCGACGTAGGCCGCGCCGACGCGGAGCATGAGATCGACGTCGTTCGGGTACTTCTGCGAGGCGCTCTGGAACTGCTCGAGTGCTTTCTGCACGTCGCCCGACTCCTCGAAGAGGAGACCGCGCTCGAGCGCGATGCCGGGATACTCCTTGTCGACCGCGGCGACCTCGTCGAGCGCCTTCGCCGCGAGATCGAGCTTGTGCATGCGACGGTACGTCTGACCGAGCCGGAAGCGCGTGCCGAGGTCGGTCGGGTTCTTCTGGAGCGCCGCCTCGAAGTGCTCGAGCGCCTCCGGGAACTGCCCTTGTGCAGCGGCGACCTCGCCGATCGCGCGCTGCAGCGCTGCCGTGTCCGGGAGCTTGCCCCGCGCCTCTTCGAGCTTCGCCGCTGCTTCGGCGGTCTTGCCCTGCGACGCGAGGAACTTCGCATGCGCCGCGTACGCCTGGATGGCCTCCGGGTTCTGCGGATCGGCGAGGTCGACCGCCGTCGAGTACAGAGCCTCGGCGACCTTCTTGTTGCCGAGCGCCTCTTCGGCGCGCGCGAGCCACAGCGCGACGTTCATGTCCTTCGGCGCGCTCTGCCGCGCCGTCGCGAGCTGCGTCTTCGCATCCTGGAGGCGCTCGAGACCGATCTTCGTCTTCGCCGAGCCGAGCACCGCCGCGATGCTCGTCGGATCTTTCGTCACGGCCTCGTCGAAGCGCGTGAGCGCCTCCGTGTAGCGGCCGTCTGCGTAGAGCACCTCGCCCTGACCGACGAGCGCGCTGACGTTGCGCGCGTCGATCTTCACCGCTTCGTCGAATGCAGCGCGCGCTTCTCCGGAACGATCCCGCGCGAACATGATCCAACCCTTGGCCGCGAGCGCATACGAGAGCTCCGCGCTCCCGAGCGATTTCCGGTTCTTCTCGTCGAGCACCGTCGCGAGGTCCTTCAGCGCTGCCACATCGTCGCGCTGCATCTCCCAGACGAGCTGCGCGCGCAGCGTGAGCGCTCCCGCGTGCGTGGGCGAGGCATGGAGCGTGTTGTCGACCGCCTCTCTCGCCTTCGGATACGCCTTCGCCGTGAAGTACGCGCGCGCGATGCCGAAGAACGTGCGCGCGGAGCCGCCGCTCGCATGGGCCGCGTTGAACGCGGCGAGCGCGCCAGCGTGATCCCTCTGCGCGAGCGCGATCTCGCCGCGGAGGATCGAGAGCTCGTGCTGGATTCCGTCCTTCGGCTCCTTCGCGACGGCGACGTCGACCGCCTGCTTCGCCTTCGCCCAGTCTCCGGCCTGCGCCGCCTGGGCTGCCTGCGCGGCTGCGAGGTACGGGACGGGGTTCTCCGCGGGGATCTCGGAGATGAACGTGCTCACGCGCGCAGCACGCGCGGGGTCGGTCCCGAAGCGGACCTGATTCATGTACTCGACGAACGCAGCGTAAGCGCCGAGCGGCCGCGATCGAGGCGCGCGCTTCCGTGCATCGACGAGATCGTCAGCGGCTTGCTGCGCCGACGGGAACGTGTCGACCGCGAGCTTCTTCCGCGCGAAGTCTCCCTTCGTCGTCGCGTCGGCGACGTTCTCGCCGGAATGCAGCTTGTCGCCGATCCAGACGTAACCGAACGCGCCGAGCGGCGTCAGCTGGAGCGCCGCACCTCCCACGACGATGACGGCGAGCGCGACGCCGGCGATCTTCGGGAGCTTCGACGAAGGACGAGCGACGACGGGTGCCCGGACACGACCCGGGATCGCCGCTGCTGCGCCCGGTGCAGGCCCCGCATCGAGCGACGCCTCTTGCTGGAACTGGAGCGAGCCCGCGCTCATCGCGGGCGGCGGCCCGAGTGGCGGCATGGAAGCCGAGCCGCCGCCGCCGAGATCGACCTCGCCGAACGCCATCCCGCCTGCGCTCGGCGCGGTGCTCGGGGTCGGCGGTGCAAGCGACGGCCCGCCATCGGACGGCAGATCGACCTCGCCGAAGCCTCCGCCAGCAGACGAACGAGGCGGTGGGACCGCGAGCGGATCGCCCCCGCCGACGAGCGGAAGATCCAGCTCACCGAACGCGATCGGCGCGGGACCGTGCTT
>JAEXCN010000375.1 GCA_023402175.1 Pseudomonadota bacterium
GATCGGAGCATCGCTCGCTCCCGCCTCGGGAACCGCCATCGTCGTCGCCACCGCGAGGACGATGATGGCAGGCAGCACATGCCGCCCACGAACGGCTCTCGACTTCTTCGGTCGCGCGTTCAGCGTCATGTCCTCGACAACAGCAACCCGCAGGCCGCGGGGCCAACTTCGCAAAGGGAAATGAGTGGGAGCGTGTAAGCGCCAGCACGCGATCATTCGCGAAGACGGCTCGGTTCGACATGCGCAGCGACGTCGCGTGCAATCTCGTCACGCTCGGAGTCGGTGCGCACTGCGACACGACGCGCCCGTTCGCTCTGGTTTTCATCCCGGTCGAGCGAGGAGTTCCGCCTCGAAAATCCGCAGCTGTTCCGGCAGGCCTCGCATGAGCCCTGCCTTGCCGCGAGGCGCCGTGGCTCTGCTCGCCCGCGCGCACGTCGCCGCAACGTGGTAAGCCAGGGGCCTCGCCAGGGAAATCCTCCGCCAGGAAGCCACGAAAGAGAGCGTCGGAATGAGCCAGAAGAACCTCCTCGAGCAGCTCAAGAGCATGACCGTCGTCGTTGCAGACACCGGCGACATCAACTCGATCGAGAAGTTCAGGCCCCGCGACGCAACGACGAACCCGTCGCTCATCACCACGGCGGCCGCGATGCCGGCGTACTCGAAGCTCGTCGACGACGCGCTCCTATGGGCGCGGAAGGAAGCGAAGGGCGGCTCGACGGACGAGATCGTCAAGCACGCGGTCGACCGGCTCGCGGTCGAGTTCGGCCTGAAGATCCTCCAGATCATCCCCGGCCGCGTCTCGACCGAGGTCGACGCACGTCTCTCCTACGACACGCAGGCGACGGTGGAGAAGGCGCGCCACCTCATCGCGATGTACGAGGCCGCGGGCACGAAGCGCGATCGCATCCTCATCAAGATCGCCTCGACCTGGGAAGGCATTCGTGCAGCGGAGATCCTCGAGAAGGAGGGCATCCACTGCAACCTCACGCTGCTCTTCGGCCTCCATCAGGCCATCGCGTGCGCCGAGGCGAAGGTCACGCTCATCTCGCCGTTCGTCGGCCGCATCCTCGACTGGTACAAGAAGTCGACGGGCAAGGACTACGCTCCGCACGAGGATCCGGGCGTCCAGAGCGTCACGCGCATCTACGAGTACTTCAAGCACTTCGACTACAAGACCGAAGTGATGGGCGCGAGCTTCCGCAACATGGGCGAGATCGTCGAGCTCGCCGGTTGTGACCTCCTCACGATCGCGCCGAGCCTCCTCGCCGAGCTCGAGGCCGCGACGGGCGACCTTCAGCGGAAGCTCGATCCGGCGAAGGCGAAGGCGAACAAGGTCGACCGCATCGAGATGACCGAGCAGGTCTTCCGCGCGATGCACGAGCAGGACAAGATGGCGAACGACAAGCTCGAGGAAGGCATCCAGGGCTTCTCGAAGGCGCTCGTCTCGCTCGAGAAGTTCCTCGCCGAACGCCTCGCGCAGCTCGCCGGCGCGCAAGCGTCCGCGGCGAGCTGATCGCGCTCGGGGATCGACACGGACCTCGGCGACGCCACGGACCTCGGCGTCGGCCAGGCGACCAGGCGACCAGGCGACCAGGCGACGAGGACGGCGCATCGGCCGAGCGCCGTCCCGCGCCCACGTGTTGCCGCCTACATATCGGACTTCGTCTGCTTACGAATATCGCTTTTAGGACTCCCAACCATGCCGTAGCGTGGGCGATGCTTCGAAGTCTTATCCGGAGGCATCATGACGAAGCGTTACGCTTGGCGATTGGCTTTGGCCGCGGTCCTCGGACCGGCGGCGGCGATTCACTGCGGTGTGGACGGCGAGCGTCCGCCGGTTACAGAGCCCGAGGGAAAAGACGGTTCGACGGACACGAGTAGCGCCGTCGTCGACGCAGGCCCGAGCGACGACGTTGGCGACGCCTCCAGTGACGTTGACGCTCCCGTGGTCGATGCGGGGCCTCCCTCGTTCTCGACATCGCGCAAGGAGATCGACTTCGGACAGGTCGGCTGCGGAAAATCCAAGCCTCCAATCGTCTTCTCGCTGAACAACACCGGCACATCGAATTTCACGTGGTCGGCGAAGCTGCTCGCCGGAGCGACATCGCAGTTCACCATCACGCCGTCGTCCGGCACGCTTGGTCCATCCGCATCGGAGACGATCACCGTCACGATGAACGACGTCCCGTTCCCGGGCACCACGACCGCCGGATTCTACGACGACGTCCTCACGCTCGCCGCCACGACGTCGACGACTCCGGGAGCTCCGAGGACGCAGACGGACATCCCCATCAAGCTCACGGCGATGGGTGCCATCGTGCGGTTCTCGCCATCCGCCGTCGTCTTCGGCGCGGTGCCTTTGAATCAGACAGCGAGCGCTTCGTTCGGCATCTTGAACGAAGGCAATGCCGAGATCGAGCTCGAGCTCATCGGCAACAATCAACGTTTCGCGACGCCCCCGCTGAGCCCGGTGATCATCGGCGCCGGGAAGAGCGCCACCCGCACGGTGACGTTCAGCGCCGTCGATGTCACGCCGCAGACCGGCGAGATAAAGCTCTCGAGCTCGATTCCTACGAACTCGCTCTGTGCGCCGCTTCCCTCCAAGGGCCTCACCGTGTCCGGCGTCGGCTCGAACGGCACGGCGGCGATCACCCCCGCGTCCATCTCCTTCGGCGACGGCGGCTACGTGGACTGTGGAAAGCAGGCCGACGCGATGCCGATCAACATCAAGAACACCGGGAACGCGGCGTTCGACTGGACCGCGAAGCTATCGAGCGGCTCCACTTTCTACACCCTGAGCCCGACATCAGGAACCGTGCAGCCCGATCAGACGACGGCCATACAGGTCATCCCCAAGGCGATCCCGCAGACGTCCGCGGTAACGCAGGACCTCTATGCCGGAACCGTCGAGATCACGACGACGGCCGTGAACGATCCGGTGCACGTCGTCAGCCTCCACCAGACGGCGCGCGGGATCATCCTCAACTCGAGCATCGGCACATCGCTCGACTTCGGAGGTGTGAAGATCTCGACGACCGCGACGAAGACCTTCAGCCTCACGAACGATGGCAACGTCCCCGTGACGGCATCGCTCACAATCAACGGTCCGCCGTTCACGGTTACCCCGAGCGTCGCGCTAGGTCCGAACGAAACCAAAGCTCCCACGATCGAGTTCACCCCGACGAGCGGCGCCAGCTACAGCGACACGCTCGTCGTCACGGCGCCGCCGGCGACGGGCAACGGCCCCGCCCGTTGCGCGCCGCTGCCTGCCAACGCCGCCCTGAAGGGATCCGGAAGTACGTCGATCTCCGTCTCGCCGTCGAGCTTGAGCTTCGGGCTCGTCGACTGTGGAACGGCCGCCAGCTACCAGACGGTGACGCTGACGAACACTGGTCCCGCAACGACGTTCACCGCCGTGCTCGGAAAAGACGCAAGCGCGTCGTACACGCTCGCCAACCACGCGGACGGAACGCCGGTCCCCGTCGCCACGCCCGTCGCTGTCGGCGCGGGCGCGACGTATACCCTGCGCGTGATCCCGAAGACGATCGCAGCCCCCGCATCGACGACCGCGAATGCGTTCGGTGACACGCTGACGCTGACGACGACGAGCCCGGGCGATGCGCCGAAGGTCGTGCAGCTCAACATGACTGCACGTGGCGCATTCCTCATCCTGAGCCCGGTCTCCATCACCGGTCAGGACGATGCCTGCAGCCACACGAAGTTCTACAACTTCCAGGTGATCAACAGCGGAAACCTCCCCGGGGACTACACCGTGGCGGCAGTCCCTCGTGCCGGTGCCAATCCCGACACCTTCAAGATCAATCTCTCCCAAGGCTCGTTGTTCGGTGGGCAGTCGCAGGCAGGCGTCCTCGAGATGTTCACGCCGACGACGAAGGAGACGCCGTCCGTTCCGCATCAGTACCTCGGCGACATCGTTCTCACGCCGAAAGCGGGCACGATCCTCTGCTCGGATGCACAGCCAAAGGCACCGCTCTCACTCGACAGCGCCTGCCATTACTGAGCACCGCCGCGCGCGCCGGCAGCACCGGTGAGCGTGCGCCACGGTCGACGCGCTCGACTCGCGGTTCGGGCGCGTCACCGGTGTCGCGGCTCGTCTTCCGACCCGCGCGCTAGCAGGACTTGCTCCGCGCAAACTGCCTGACGGAGCTCGCGGCACGAATGGTGCGTTAGCCGGGCGCGTCCGAGTGGTGGGGTCCGCTCGGAGGACGTGTCGCGTGCCTCGAGTACGCGCGCACGCCCGGGGTCGAATGCACCGAAGGAGAGCATCGATGAGCGGTACGGCGAACGAGCACCATCTGAAGCTCGGGATCATCTTCTGCGCGCTCTCGGCGCTCGTCGCGGGATGCGCCGACCCCGGAAGCGCCGGTTACTCGGTCGACGGGACCACGCCGGGCGAACGGGGCGCGGATCCGAACGGCGGCCCGTCGTCATCCGGCGGCTCGGGATCGGACACGTCGTCGTCGTCCTCGTCGTCGTCGTCTTCGAGCTCGGGCAGCTCGGGCGATCCCGGATCGGAGAAGGGCGCGGCCTGCACGAAGAGCACGAAGTCGTACGGGACGATGAAGGCGTGGGAGTGCATCCCGTCCGGCGCACCTTCGAAGGCAGGCCTCGTCGTGGCGCTCCACGGCTACACGCAAGGCGTCGAGCAGGGCGGCGCGGCCGGACAGCCGTGGGGCTACAAGCCGACGACGCAATGGGAGGTGCTCGCGGAGAAGCACAAGTTCTACGTGCTCTATCCAGACAAGGGTACGCAGGCGTTCTCCTGGTACGCGTTCTTCGGGACGAACGGCATCGGTCGGACCGACCTCGAGCCGCAGAACATCGCGCAGATGGTGAAGGACTTCATCGCCGAGCACGACGTCGATCCGAACAAGGTATTCGTCAACGGGCTCTCCGCGGGGGCGTACATGGCCGTCGTGATGCTCGCGACGTATCCCGACATCTTCGCGGGCGGCTCGACGTTCGCTGGTGGCGCGTACGGGTGCTCGACATCGTGCGCAGCGCTCGGGAAGAAGGGCAGCGGATGGACGTGGCCCGGCAACCACTCGGCGAGCCTCGTCAAGCAGGCGTATCCGACCGTCTGGAACGACGCTGGTGCGCGCAAGCCGCGTCTCATGGTCTTCCAGGGCGACGCCGACGGCGCCGTCACTCCCGAGAACCTCGCCGACCTCACGCAGCAGTGGAACGGCGCGCTCGGGATCACCGGAGCGGGCACGAAGAGCACGCTGAAAGGGCACGAGTACACCGAGTACTCGAAGAACGGCACCGTGATGCTCGCCACCGTGAAGATGGCCGGCATCGGCCACGGCACGCCGGTCGATCCCGGCACCGGCCCCGATCAAGGCGGATGGGATCCCGAGCCGAGCCAGACGATGAAGAACGACAGCAACGCGTCGCAGGACTGGACGAACACGGCCGGGATCTACGGTCCGTACTACTCCGCGAAGTTCTGGGGTCTCGTTCCCTGAAGAACGTCGCTCACTCCACTCCCAGAAGGTGTCGTAACGCGCACGCTCGCGCCGATGCTGCTGAGAAACCGCGACGGCGTCCTTCGTTCCGAGCAACGCGCGAGCGTCACTAGACAGCCCTCGCGGGCCCTACGCGTGCGTCGGGTGTGACGTCCGCGGGCATCTCGGGCTAGACAGCCCTCACGGGCCCCATGCGCACGTCGGGCGTGACGTCCGCGGGCCTCTCGGGCTGCTTCAACGGGTCGGCGTGATCGTCAGCGGGCCGTGGACCATATAGCCCTGACGGAGCAGCCAGGTCGCCGCTCGGCACACCGGCCATAGCCACCGGTCCGAGTCGAACGGGGACGAAGTGCGGTCCGTCCCACCCGCCGAACAAACATGCGCTCGAGTACGGATCGAGCACGCCTTCGCCGAAGCTCCTCGCGCCATGATGCGTGTAGTTGTTGAAGAGATACGAGAGTCCGTACCAGGTCTCCTTCGGCGTCTTCAGGTCGTGGCGATGGTAGCGATCCGCCCAGACCTTGCCCTTGCGACGCAGCATCAGGTTGAGGCGACGCGCGAAAGCGATCGCGAGCCCGCTGACGCCCGAGCGCAGCGGGTCGGAGCCGCGCGCGCTCTCGGTGTCCGCCTCGACGAGCAGATGCACGTGGTTGCTCTGAATCGAGTAGTGGACCACGCGGAAGTCGCCGCCGTACTGCCGCCGGCGCTGTTCGCGCAGGACCTCGGCGAGGAGCTTCTGCACACGCTGCTTCCGGAACGACGGCAATCCGGACATCGCGCGCAACGTGACGTGAACGGGATGACGCCCTTTGTGAACCGGACGCGCCACGTGCGTCACGCGTGAGCGCGCGTCCGGATTACTGCGCTTCCGCCCTGCGCCGCGGCGCTTCCCGCCCCAGCCTCCGGTGCGCGGCAACGAGAGCTGCTCGCCCTTCTTTGCTCGAAGGGACCGCTCCTTGGAAGCACGCCCCGTCCGGCCGGTGCTCGCTTGTCGATCGCGCTCGCCAGCACTCCCGTCGGGTCTCGCGGGCGCTAGAGCGGATCCGCCGGCCACGGCCTCGGCCCGTGACGACGTGCGCGTCCCCGCTCGCATCTCCTCGTCGCTCCGCACCGCTCCCATTCGAACCGCCCTCCCGCTCCTCGCCCCTCGCCCCTGTCGCCCGCGTCACCGGCCCCGTCCCGACGCGAGAGGCGCCGCCTTCGAAGGCGACGCGGCGACGCGGCGACCGGAACTTGATTCAGCGACAATAATATCTGGATCGAAGACGTCAATCCTACGAAGGACTGAATTCGCGAAAAGGCGACTCGGCGGCCGGAACTTGATTCAGCGACAATAATATCCGGATCGAAGACGTCAATCCTACGAAGAGCTGAATTCGCGGGTATGCACCGTTGCCGAGCGCAGCGGATCTCGTCTTCGCCGAGCTGCCGGTCGGAGAGCCCTCAGCAAAGGCGGCTCCCGCGCCCGTGCTCGTTCCCACGGACGGGGTGACGGCGGCCTAGCTC
>JAEXCN010000402.1 GCA_023402175.1 Pseudomonadota bacterium
GCCTTCTTCTTCGGCTTCGCGGCGACCTTCTTCTTCGGCTTTGCGGCGACCTTCTTCTTCGGCTTTGCGGCGACCTTCTTCTTCGGCTTTGCGGCGACCTTCTTCTTCGCCTTCTTCTTCGTCGGAGCTGCCTTCTTTCGTGGCGCGACCGGTAGCTCCTCCGGCGGGGCAGGGGCCTCTTTCTCGCCAAGGGCCTCCCCCTCGATCATGGCTTCAAGCGCCGGCTCCTCGAGCGCTTCCTCGAGCTCGGCGGGCTGCTCCTCCGCGCGTGGTGCAGCGACCGGTCGCTCCCAGTCTTCGACCTCGGCGCGGCCGGTGACGAGCTTGTAGAGCGCGATGCTCAGCTCGCGAACGCCTTCGCCCGTGGCCGACGACACGAGATGCAGCTCGAGCCCGCGCTCTGCGAACCGCGCTTTCAACTCCGGATAGACCTCGCGGACCTCCGGGATGTCGGCCTTCGTCATCGCGACGATCTGGGGTCGCTTCGCGAGCTCGGGATCGTACCGCTCGAGCTCGTTCATGAGCGCGTCGTAGTCCTTGAGCGGCTCGCGCTCCTCGTCGAAGTCGAGCGTGACGAGGTGCAGGAGCGCGCGCGTGCGCTCGACGTGCTTGAGGAAGCGATGTCCGAGCCCCGCGCCCTCGGCCGCGCCCGGGATGAGGCCCGGGATGTCGGCGACGACGAACGACGCCTCATCTCCGACGCGCACGACGCCGAGATGAGGCGTGAGCGTCGTAAAGGGGTAGTCGGCGACCTTCGGGCGCGCGCGAGAGACGGCGCTGATGAAGGTCGACTTGCCGACGTTCGGGAAGCCGAGCAGACCGACGTCCGCCATCACCTTGAGCTCGAGGCGGAGCTTCTTCTCCTCACCTTCCTCGCCGGGCTCGGCGCGGCGTGGAGCGCGATCGTACGGCGTCGCGAAGTGGATGTTGCCGCGTCCGCCCTTGCCTCCCTTCGCCACGACCACGCGCGCCGCCGGCGTGTCGATGTCGAAGAGGAGCTCGCCCGTCTCTCGATCGCGGATCTGCGTGCCGACGGGGACGCGGACGATCGTGTCCTCGCCGCCGCGCCCGTACATGTCCTTGCCGTGGCCCTGCTCGCCGTGTGGCGCGCGGATGACTCGGCCGTACGTGAGATCGACGAGGGTCGAGAGCCCTTCGTCGGCGACGAACACGACGTTCCCGCCACGTCCACCGTCACCGCCGGACGGCCCTCCGAACGGAACGAACTTCTCTCGCCTGAAGGCGATCGCGCCATTGCCGCCCTTTCCGGCGACGACGTCCACTTCACAAGAATCGACGAACTTCACGCGCGCAGATACTAGTCGACCTTCGGGAGTCTGTGCCCTGTGATCAGCGCACCTCGCGTAGACGGCGGTCGCGATTCTGTGCCCTGTGATAGACAAGGTCACGGGCGAGCTCGACGCGACCGCGATGAAGATCCATCACCTCAACCTCTGCACGATGTGCCCGTTCGGTGGTCGCCTCGTCTCGGGCGGACAGGGCCCCGTCCTCGCCGCGGGCGAGCTCGTTGCCCACGCGCTGCTCGTCGAGACGGCGCGCGACGGCCTCGTGCTCGTCGATACCGGCATGGGCCTCGACGATGTGCGGTCGCCGATGCGGCGCCTCGGTCCTGGCTTCGTCGCTCTGGCCCGCCCGCAGCTCCGCGAGGAGAACACCGCCGCGCGGCAGGTCGAGCGGCTCGGCTTCAAGCGGAGCGACGTCCGTCACATCGTCGTGACCCATCTCGACCCCGATCACGCGGGCGGCATCCCCGACTTCCCCGACGCGACGGTGCACTTGCATCGCAACGAGCACGCCGCCGCGACGAACCCTCGCACGCTGAACGAGCGCAATCGCTACCGCAAGGTCCACTTCGCGCACGGCCCGAAGTGGCAGCTCCATGACGCCGGTGGTGAGAGCTGGTTCGGCTTCGAGAGCCTCCGCCTGATCGCGGACGACGTGCTCCTCGTCCCGCTCCCCGGCCACACGCGCGGCCACTCCGCCGTCGCGGTGCGCGCCGACGAGCCCGCGGGACCGGAGTGGCTCCTCCACTGCGGGGACGCGTACTTCTTCCACCTCGAGAAGGACGACCCGGAGTGCTGTCCGCCGGTCCTCCGAAATTTCCAGGCCGCGGTCGCGGCCGACGATGCTACCCGCCGCGCGAACGCGAAGCGGATCCGCGAGCTCTACCGGAAGCACGGCCGCACGGTGCGCGTCTTCTCGGCGCACTGCCCGCACGAGTACCGTGCGCTCGCCGAGACGGAGCGCGACCGGAGCGGGGCGCTTCCGGACTGAACGCCGTGATTCACGGAATCGAGAACGTCACCCGAAAGTTGCCCTGACGGGTGCTGTCGATACCCGAGCCGTCGACGAAGACGTAGTAGCTCTTTCCACTGTCGACCGGGAACGTCATCGACTCGGGGCCGACACCGCCGGACTGGTTCACGCACGCGAAGTAGGCGTTCTCCGAGGGCTGACACGTCTCGGACGCCCAGAGAAAGACGTTGTAGTCGACGTCCGACGTCACGACGTTCAGCGTGCCGGTCTTGTGCGCCGTGACCTTGAAGACTCGATCGGGGGAGTTGGCGCCGCTCGTTGCATTCGCCGACGTCGTGCAGTTCGGCTTCACGCTGCGGTTGCCGGAGCCCACCGTCGTCGACGCGAGCGTCGGCTTGTGTGCTCCGCCCCAGACGTGCACCTCGAGCCCAGGGCAGGCGTTGCTCGCGAAAGGCGTCAGCCCCGCGAGCTTGCAATTCGAGTCGCAGCCGTCGGTCTCGTTCGTGTTCCTGTCGTCGCAGTCCTCTCCCTTTTCGACGATCCCGTTTCCGCATGACGCGTTCGAGGTGCCGTCGTCACGGCCTGCATCCGGGAGCGGATCATCGGGTCCGGGATCGCCCGGGTCGAGCGGTCCTTCGGGGTTGTCGTACGACTCGCAAGGCTCGCACGGCCCGAAGCTCATACCGTCGTCCTTGCAGAGCTTCGTGCCTTCCTGTCGGTCACGACAGCGGCAAAAGACGTAGCTGCCGGGCGAGCATTCCTTGTCCACCTTCGCCTTCGGCGTCGTCGCGCACGCAAGAAGGAGGGTGACGATTCCGATCGATGCGAACGCCGCGCGCGGCGCACGGGCTCTGCGAGAGAGATGGGAAGCGAGCGCCCGGACCATGCCTCATCGTACTACTCTTGCAGCTTGAAGCTGATCGCGTAGTCCCCCTTGTTGCTCGTGGCACCGCCGCCGTCGACCGCAACGTAGACCCGCGTGCCGTTCGTCACCGAGAACGTCATCGTCTCGGCGCCGCCCACGCCGCCGTTGTTCGCACACATGTTCGCGGTCGCGGACGTCGCGTTCGCGCACGTGCGGCGCGCCGAGAGCATCAAGTTCGGGAGCGTACCGCTCGCGGGCGCCGAGAGCGACACGACGAGGTTGCCGCTCGCGTGCGGCGTGACCTCGTAGATGTGGTCCTGGTAGCCGTTCGTGGCGGCAGTGTCACACGTGCTCGACGGTGCGTTCCACGCGTTGCCGTAGCCGCTCGTCGATCCGGTGCCGGTCACGGTCTGACCAGACCAGACATCGACGGGGTGCCCGGGGCAGGCGCCGCCGCTCGTCGGATTGCCGTTCACCTGACGGCAGTTGTTCGAGCACCCGTCGCTTTCGACCTTGTTGCCGTCGTCGCAGGCCTCGCCCTGATCGACCTTGCCGTCACCGCAGAAGGAGCCGGTCGTGAGCTTCAGGTTCGCGACGTATTTGCCTGCCGAGGACGACGCGCCGTCGATGAAGAGGAAGTACTCCTTTCCGGTCGACACGTTCAGCTTCATCTGCGCGAGCTTCTGCGCGCTCGGCGGGCCGCACGAGGACTGCGAGTCCTCGTCGTCGCACGTCGAGCGGATGTACGCGACCGGGTCGAGCCCGTCCGATCCCTGCACCTTCACCTCGAGCGAGCCACTGCCGGAAGGGATGAGGCGGTAGACGTGATCGTTGCCGCCCGCGCCGACCGCACATGCGCCCTGCTTGCCCTTGCGATCGCCCGTGGCCGTCGTCGTGTCGCCTTCGAGCTTGATGTCGATGCCGGGCTGAACGGCGGTCGACTTGCCTGGGCAGCTGTCGATCGCGTTCGGCCTGTCGGGCGGGTTGTTGTTCGGATCGGGATCCTTGTCCACCGGGATCGGCTCGTTCGTCCGCGGGTCTTCGATCTCACCGCCGACGCACTCGCCGTCCTGGCTCGTCGTGCACGCCTCGAACGACTTCGCGTCCGCCTTGCACAGCTTGGTGCCGGGCGTGCGGTCGGCGCATCGGCAGAAGACGTACGCGCCGGGCACGCAGAGCCTCTCTTCCTGCGTGGACTCGGTGCCTTCGAGCATCGCGCATCCCTGCGTCGCGATCAGGACGCCTGCCACGGCTGCCATCGAGAACAAAAGACTCCCGAGCCTCATCACCGATGTCCTCCATCACTCTTGAAGGTCGAAGCGTTCCGGCGGCGACGTGCACGTGCCGCGAGAAATCCCGAGCCGACGAAGATCGCCGCGACGCCGAACGAGGCGGTGCTGCTCCCCGGCTGGACCGAGCAGATGCCCTGCGGCTCCGGATCGGGACAGCTCCCGCTGAAGCCGTTGCGCGGCTCCGTGTTGCACGCGACGCCGCGATCGGCCGGGTAGATCGCGCACACGGCCGCGACGTCGTCCGGATGCAGCTGTCGCTGCGAGGTCGAGCCCGGAGAATACGAGGCGAACATGACCGCCGCGGGATCGGGCGAATGCGCGATGCCGATGAAGTGGCCGACCTCGTGGGTCAGGATCGCCTGGAGATCGTATTCGACCTGTGCCGGATCATCGGTGATCGTCACCGTGTTGTTCGCGGTGTTGACCTCGATGTCCGCGTCGAGGATCTCACCCGTCTCGTCGTTGTACGTGACGCTGGTCTTCGCGAGCGTGCCGTCGATGCCGCGGTACTTCCAGTTGCTGTCCTGGAAGAGGACGACGTTCACGTTCGGGCCCGTCTTGTTGTACTGGCTCTTCTTGCAGCTGACGGGCTCGCGCTCCTGGAACGTCATCGCCGCGACGGTGCCGTCGGGACAGTCGACATCGCTCCATGACTGGAACGTCTTGCGGATGACGGCGCGGGTGTCGGCCGGATCGAGATCCGCCGTTCCGAGCTTGTTCGTCGCGTAGCTGATACAGGACGACGGCCAGAAGAGCTTCGCGCCTTCGGTCGGACAGCCGTCGCTGTCGGTGACGCATTCCTTGTTCTTCGTCGATCGACACGTCGACGACCGGCAGAACGCCTCGGCGTCACCAGCAATCGCGAGGAGCGAGAGGCCCACGAGGCTCATCACGACTCGCTTGCCCACGGAACGCGACGAGGGCGTCGCGCTGTCGAGCGGGGCTAGGGTCGATCGATGCGGAATCATCCTCGTCCTCTCCTCGAAAGGAGGTCTGCACGAGGAATGCCAGTGTGGGACAAGGTGTTCGGAATCGGAACTGCGCGTAGAGAATAGAGTTTTCAACGCTGTTGAGCAGCCTCAGCCGTGATGTCGCGAGCGCGCTGGTTGGCGGACGATCCACCGAGGCGCCGCCGTCATGGGGTCGTCACGGGCCAGCTGCTCGGTTCGCGCGGGGTACGCGGACAAACAAGAAAACAAAAAGAAGAAGGCCGCACCACCGGGCTGTTTCCGGCGAGCACGGCCCCAGTGAGAGAACGGGGAGCGAACGGTAACCGAACGGTGACCGAGCGGTGAGCGCAGGCGCTCTACCCACGACGCGCTCGGAAACGAGCGCTCATGCCAGGACGCGCTCGGGTACGAGCGCTCATGCCAGGACGCGCTCGGGTACGAGCGCTCGGCGACGGTTCGCGAGAGATAGCCATCGAAGGGCGACGGACCCAACGCCGAGGAGAGGGGAGCGGTGAGACGCCGGCTCCGCCGCCTTCGATGTCTGTCTCGTCTCCCTTGCGCGAGCCGTGCCGCGCGCGTTCGCTGGCGTCGGACCCCCGCTCGGCGAGTCGCGGTACGCGAGGAACCCGCGAAAATGCGCTCGATCCAGCGTGCATCCGACTGCGGGCGATCCGTCTCATGGACGGCGCTGGCCCAGGGAACCTGGTCGCGTTTTGCTCGGTCGGTCTACGATGGCGATCATCGTGCGGTTCATCGTCTGCATCACGTCGCTGCTCGGCGTGCTCATGGCCTGTGATCGATCCCCGGAGGCCGGCATCGGGAATGCAGATCCGGCGTCGATTCAGCGCGACGCGCGAGCGCCGATGCGGGTCGGCAGCTGCGATCGGTCGTCGTCGACGGGGACGTGCTCCCAGTATGCCGGCAGCTACCTCTCGCAGAACGAGGTCCTTCTCACGTCGAGCTGCTCGAAGCTCGGTGGCACGTTCGTCTACGCCGAATGTCCGAACACCTCGGTCATCGGCGCATGCACGCTGTCGACGGGCGAGGTAAGGAAGTTCTACGGAACAGGCGCGAGCGCCTACGAGCCCGAGCCGGCGCAGAAGGAATGCGAGACCTCCTACCGCGGGACCTGGGCGTCTCGCTGACGGATGAGAAATCCTTCAGGCATGGCGGAACCAGAAACGGTCGCGCCCGCCGCCGCGTTTCGTGACGTTGCGATAAGCAACGAGATCCGCGAAGAGAAATGGTCGTTTCCTTCTCGGTCCTGCATGCTACTCCGTGAAGCATGCATGGAGGTGCATGCATCGTACGGAGCGTCGCTCTGTGCACGCTCGTGGTTTCGCTCGTGGCCGCGTGCCATCGAACGAAGCACTACGAAACGAACGTCGAGGTCACGCGCATCGCCACGCTGCGCCAGGACGAGGCGGGCAAGCCTGTCACGCTCGATGTCGAGGTGAGCTACGTCGATTGCCCTGGGACCGAGATGGAGGTCATTCGCGGCGGTCCCGACTTCGCGGCCTGCGTCGAGAAGTACAAGGTCGGCGACAACATCACCCTCAGCATCGATCACGAGCGAGCCGAAGGAGGCCACTACAAGTGGACGGTGCGCAGGGTCGGCGACTGCATCCGCGTCCCGGACCCTGCCGACGAAGCCCCCTACGCGATCGTCCGCGAGTGTGACGACTGGACCGTCAACGGCACGCGCGCCGGCTTCCAGTGCAGGTACATCCCGGAGCCGAAGCTCGTCGACAAGTGTCCGTGGTTCAGGCGGCGCTGAGCCCGATCACGAACCTTCGGTCCGAGTCGGCGGGCTGTCGCAATCGCGTGCGAGGTCGAGACCTCCGAAGAAGTCGCGCGACAGGCGCTCCCATGCGACGCGGTTTTCTTCCGGTCCGCATTTGAACGGCGGCTCGAGCGGGGTGCCGTCGAGGATCGCCTCGTGCTCGAGGTAATAGCGAAGCGCGAGCTCCGCGCCGTATTCGCGAACGTCTCGCGTCCGCTCGTCGAACGGGTAGTACGTCCCGTCGGGAACGCGCGTGTCGTACGGGGCGAATCCGCCGAGGCACTCGTCGTCGGAGCCGCACCGCTTGATGATGGCCGCGAACAGGTCGCCGAGCGCGCTCGCCGACCAACCGCCGCGGCGCTCGTCGTTGACGTGGAACAGCTCGTGGAAGAGCGTCGTGAGGACGTCGCGGTCGGTCGTGTGGAGCGGGCCCTCGAGGTTGTAGCCGACGACGCCGTGCTGGGCCCACGCCGACGGATAGGTCTTCGTCTCAGTGCGGAAGAAGACGAACGCGTCGGGATGGAGGCGGAAATCGATCGGTGCCGGCGCCCGCGCCGCGAGGATCGAGAAGACCTGCTCGTAACGCTCGAAGCTCGCGATGAGCCACGCGAGGTGCTGCCGGTCGTCGCCCAGGGGCAGCGCCGGCTTCGTCGCGATGTTCTCGCCGCCGTACGTGCTGTGCGCGTCGGTGGTGTCGACCCCTGGAAGGGCTCCGGTCTTGGCGTAGAGGGTGCGCGCGAGGTCATGCGCTTCGCTGTCGTCCGCGAAGCGGAAGGCGATGAGGCACTCGGCGTGCTCACGCGGAGGTAGCGTCGGCGCACATGCCTCAGTGCATCGCTCGGGTCCGAGATCGCCGCAGAGGTGGCGCATTGCTTGGCCCTGCGGTGACGCCGGCGAACGCGTGAGCTCCTGCGATGTCCGTGTGACCCGGTGTGCAGGGCGAGCATGACAGCCGGCGACGAGCACCGCGCCGGCAATCACGAGGCCGAACGGGACCCGCCAGCTCACTTCACGATCGCGGCAACAGCAGCCGCGAGCGCCAGCAGGATTGCGAGCACGACCGCGAGCAGCTTCACCGAAGCAAGGGTGGACGGAGCACGGCGCGGCGCGACGACGGCCTTTGCGCGCGACCTGGACGTAGCGCGCTCTTCGGCGGCTTCCTCGCGTGCAGTATCGGCAGAAGCGCTCCGGTCTTCGCCGACGTTCGTATTGCGCGCGGTCTTCTTCCTCGAAGGCTCGGGGACCTTCCGCGCCTGCGCCGCTGGGCGAGCTTTCTTCGCCTTCTGCTTCTGGCGCATCGCCTCGGCACGCGCCTTCTGACGGGCGCGCTTCGCGTCGGCCTTGGAGCGCTTCTTGTCCTTCTTTTTCGCGGCGCGCTCGTCGCGGGCCTTCTTCGCGAGCGCAAACGCCTCCGGATCGAGCCGCTCGTCCGGCAACTCCGGCTCGGGCTCGTCGTCGTCGTCGTCGTCGGGCTCTTCACCAGGGAAGAGATCGTCGAGCCAGCCGTCGTCGAGAGACTTCAGGTCGGGGCTCGAAGTCGTGTGCGTCGGCAGGTCGTCCGCGCCTGCTTCGGCGGGCGCGCTCTCGCTCGGAGGCTCCTCCGCTTTCGCATTCGCCTGCGGACCGCCGGACAGCGAGATTCCTCCGGCAGGCGTCGGTGCCGCCCCCCAGCCGTCTTCGAGCTCCTCGAGAAGATCGCGTGAACTGTCGTGTCGCAATGCCATCGGGAGATGCTTTCGCGAGGGTAGACCCTAACGCCGATCGCCCGAGATTTCCATCACGGAGCCCGCGTCGAATCGAATCGAATCGCGACCGAAGCGCTCGTATCCTGACGTTGTGAATTTGCACTCCGCATCCAACTGCCTCGGCGGCATGCACGATGACGTGCAAGGCGGGAGCGACCTGCACGATGAACTGCGGCGGCACCGGCGAGTGCAACATCACCTGCGAGGAAGGGGCGACGTGCACGGCCGACTGCGCGGCGATGAACTGCACGTGCACCGGCGTGAAGTGCTGACGCGCGCTAGGCCGGCGTGCGCGCGGTGAGGCGACCGACGATGCGCCTCACGAGCTCGGCAGGCAAGATCGGCTTCTGCAGGAACGCATCGCAGCCCGAGCGCCACGCCTCGAGCCGGTGGGCATCCTCGTTGAAGCCGGTGACCGCCATCACGTAGATGTTTTTCGTCCGAGGATCTCCTTTGAGCTGCCTCGTGGCCGTCCAGCCGTCGACGCCCGGCATCGCGAGGTCCATCACGACGACGTCGGGGCCGAGCTCGCGTGCTTTCGAGATCGCCTCGGCACCGTCGTTCGCGGCCGCGACTCGGAAGCCGGCGAACCTCAGATAGTCGGAGTAGATCCTCCGCGTGTCCTCGTAGTCGTCGACGACGAGCACGAGCGGCGTCTTCCGGGCATTGCGCTTCACTCTCCTCAGGATGACGCCGAGCCGCGGCCCACGAAATGTGGAGACGCGTCGCGTGGACATCTGCCGCGCGGCTGTCCTCGCGAAATCCTTCGAAACGCGGGTAGGCAGCGCACACACTGGTCCCACTCGTTTTTGTCCGAGCGACGAACGTGCGCGGTCTCTCGGTTCGGCGCGACGACAAAAAGCCACGAGGGCGAGCCGGTCACCCGGTCGCCCTCGTGGTCGCTCGCTTTCCGTGGGAGAGCGTCTTCGCGCTCCGTTGCGGATCTCCGTCCGCCCCGTTGGACGTTGCGTCAGGGGGCCGTCGCCACCTGCGCCATCGTCGCGTTCGAGCATTGGGTGCCCTCGCTGACAGCCCCGGCCATTCGCGTGGTCAGGGAAGAGGAGGGTCGACGAAGCTATTCGCTGTCGTCAGCTTCGATCGATCACGATGCGGCGCACCTCTGAGACCGGCACCATTTCGAGCGCCGAGGATGCGGACTCCCCGCGGACCTTTCGGACCTTGAAGAGCCTTCACCGAATCACGTCGATCTCTGACGTTCCCGTCGTCACCCTCAGGCACGCCCGAGTCGGATTCCTGCTCCGCCCGATGCGCTGTCCTTCAGCGGTCGCCAGACCTTGCGGCCCGGAAGACCGGTGGGAATTGACCTGAGAGCCAGAGGACTCTGCTTCGTCCTGCCGGTGAAAGCATGACGGGCAGAAGCCCGAGAACGCCTTCCGTCGTATCGAGAGCCTGCAAGCCGAGACTCGCAGGTCATACGTGAGGAAACTTTTTGATGACCTCACGCATGCGCACCGTTTCGCCTTTCATCCATCCCGCGCTCCGCGTCAGGCGGTGCGACGGACTTCTTTCCGGCTAGCGTCCTCTCGAGCCACCCACAGGCCTTGCGACCTACCGATGGAGAAGACGCGCGATGCGTCTGACCGACGTCTGCCACCCAATCGAACTGCGTGTACCCGCACCTCGTCAGTTCCCGGCTCGCTCTCGCCACTTTCGCAGCGGGGGACGCCCGCGGAGTCGAAGCCTCCGCAGGCTTACCGGGGGACCGGACGTTTCACGACGTCCGAGACCGCTTCGGCGGATCGTCATTCGACGCGTCGTTCTCGAGCTCCTTCGTGGATGCACGAGCGTGGGCGTTGTCTTCCCACGGCGCCGAATGCGATCGAGCCTCTGACACCCCTGTCGCGAGCTGCCGTTCACCCTCGCGCCTCTCTCACCTTCGTGAGAGCTGCTTCAACGTGGCCGTACGTCCTTCGCTTGCGAAGGATTGGTACGGGTCGGAGGATGCGACAGACCGCCAAGACCACCGTCCACGCCGCCTCGTGAAAGACGTCGCTTCGTGATGATCCGGGATGCCTTCTGCCAGCAGGGACTCTTCGTACGATCCGGTGGCGATTACAGCCCCGGTCGCGCGACCGCCTCACCACCGTGCGGTGATGGTTCGACCGCTGGATGACGATCTCTCGCCACCCCGAGCCTCGTGCCGATCCTCTCCCGTGTCTTCACCGGTGAGGTCGACTCGCGATCGTCCCTTCGCGCGATTCACCCGCCGACGGTGCCACCCGCCAACGTTCGTCCCGCGCTAGGTCCCTGTTCACTCGACCCTGGCCGCTCTTTTTGGAGCGCGTTTGCCGAGCTTATTCGAGACCCGACGTCGCCTACTGACTTCTGCAACGTACGATCGACGTGCGGGCAACCAAACCCGAGCTCTCGTGTCCTCGCAGGGACGGAGGCCTCGACCTCCTTCCTTTTCTGACGCGCCCGCAAGCTCCTCGAGAGGAGCGGGGACACGCGGCGAGCCGCGCTACGTCCGTTCGTTTCGGCCCCAGTGTTGGTTCCTCCTGCTCGCGCAGGTTTGCCCAACCGTGATACCGCCTCGAACGCCTCGCCACCGTGCGGATTGCTCTGCAGGTGCATAGCGAGGATCGACGTGCACGGGTCAGAGGACCGAGCGAAGGACGCGTCCCCGAGCGCATGACGATCTCTCGTACGTGCGACGGGTGCATACGCGTTTTGGCGTATGCCGACGGCGTTCCCCTCCTCGGCGTTCCTCTGGACATCCGCTGTCGTCGGCGCGCCGGTTTGCAGCGGAGGAATACCGCTGCACGCCTGCGGACCGACCCAGGTCCTCGTTCCGACGACGCCCCGCGAAGAACGCCGCCTTCCGGAAGACCGGGATGCCTTTCACCGTCACGACACGCGAAGGAGTCGTTCGCGAAGGGATTGCTCCCTCCGGCCTTCGCGCCGGCTCTCTCGCTCACGCCGCCCACACGTTTTCCCCAGGTTGGGGAAAGTGTTCTTGATCGGGCATTGCAAGGCCACGGTGCGGTCACCCGCGGGTTCCGTGGCGATTCGAGAGTACGGACGCCTTTGTGACTCCCTGGAACATCGCGCCTGGGACTGACGACCCAAGCACGCCAGCGAGCTCGACCGACTCGGCCGTCGACGAGGGCTGATTGCCTCGCTCGCACCGATGCCGGTCGCAGCGCCCAGACGGCTTCTACGACCGAGAGCCCGCGGCCCGATGTGCCGCGAACTTCATGACCCGTTTATGCCGGAGAGCGACATGACTCGCAACCAAAATAGGTCGCGCTCAATTACTTTTTTATCCACAGGATTGTCCACAACGGAGGACTGCAAAACGGTGCCTGAAATCACGTCGGGCCTGGAATTTAGGCCTCGATTTGTTCGCAAAATGGCATCGAACGCGGCGCTTGTGGACAACAATGGCGTTTGAAGTTTGATGTGTAGTCGGTATTAGTTGTTTGTGTAATCTGTTTGATTGTGTCGATTGAATGCGCGCGAATACCTCGGCGCGCGTCCGGAAGTGCCACCGAGATTTCGCGGCGGTAGCGAGCTCTCGTTGCGCGCACTTCTGTCACGTGATCGTTACGCGCGCGTGCGTCTGCGGCGACGGAGCTTCGGCGGTCCACACACGTGGATCTCGGACGCGCCACTCGAGCGCGACCGTTTGCCCTGTGGACAGACCGGTCGGGCGCGATGACGAGATCGCCGACTGTTCGCGGACTGGAACGATGCGGTGCACCCGGAGCGCTTGTTCGAGCGCCGCAGGATCACGACACTTCGAAGAGCATGGCGAACCAGAATCGAATGCCGACGCTCTACATCCCGCACGGCGGAGGTCCGTGTTTCTTCATGGAGTGGACCATGGGCCCGCGCGACACGTGGGAGCGTATGGCGGCATTCCTTCGTGGGATCGACGCGTCGCTACCGCAGACGCCGTCGGCCCTGCTCGTCGTGTCGGGGCACTGGGAGACGAAGGTCCCGACCGTGCTCGCGTCGCCTTCGCCGCCGCTTTTCTTCGACTACTACGGCTTCCCGAAGCACACGTACGAGCTCACGTGGCCTGCGCCCGGATCGCCCGAGCTCGCGAAGCGCGTTCGTGACCTGCTCTCGGCGGCGGGCGTCGCGTCGTCGACCGACACCGCGCGCGGCTTCGATCACGGCGTGTT
>JAEXCN010000480.1 GCA_023402175.1 Pseudomonadota bacterium
GTGGCCGGTCACGCGCCAGAGAAGCCCCTGGAGGATCTCGCCGAGCAGCGGAAAGCCGTCGAAGCGCGCCTGGTTGTCCGCGCTGAAAGCGTAGGCGTTCGCGTCGACGATGCCGGTGAGCCGCGCCGCGAACGGCAAGTGGTAGTACCAGACGTCGTATGCTTGGGAGACGTCGTGCCATCCGGCGATCACGAGCGAGACGGCAAGACCGACCGCGAGCACGCGCAGCGCGAGATCGAAGACACGCACGAGCCGAGTGAGCGCGGGCATCGAGGACGACACCCTTTAGCCCATGCACTAGGCCCGGCACTACCGTGGGTTTTGCAGCGCTTCGGAGCGAGCGAGTCAGGTCCGCCGTTCGACCTCGCCACTCGCGGGCGAGGCCGTCGCCGACACGTTCGAATCCGCGTGGACCATCGGTACGAAGCGAACGGCGCCGAGGTCCTGCTTGTAGAGGAGCTCACCGACCTTCTTCCAGCGCTCGAGCCGCTGGTCCTTCGCCTGGGAGCCCACGGGCACGATCAGGAGCCCGCCGTCCGCGAGCTGATCGAGGAGCGCGCCCGGGAGCACCTCCGGCGCAGCCGTCACGACGACGCGATCGTACGGAGCGCCCTCGGGCCAACCCGCCCATCCATCGTTCGTGTGCACGTCGACGTTCGTGCACTCGAGTGCCTTCAGCACGGCAGCGGCGCGTTCTGCGAGCTCCGGAACGACCTCGACCGTGTCCACGTGCGCAGCGAGGCGACTCAAGACAGCGGCTTGGTAACCAGATCCCGTGCCGATTTCGAGCACGCGCTCGCGCCCGGAGAGCTCGAGGGCCTCGCTCATGATGCCGACGAGGGACGGTTGGGAGATGGTCGCTTCGTGCCCGATCGACAGCGGGTGGTCGGCATACGCACGCTCGATGTCGTGCTCGGGAACGAAGAGATGACGCGGTACTTCACGCATCACCGCGAGCACGCGTGGATCGCGTACGCCGAGCGCGACGACGTCGTCGACGAGATGCTCGCGCATCGTCTTCGCCACCGGCGGATCGTCGTTCGGTGCGGCAAGAGAAGAAGTGCCGTTCGGCATGGCGTCAGGAGTCGCAAAGCTCGCGCCACAGTCTGGCGCAGACGGGATGTCCACCGCAGCGCGACGACGCGCCCGCGAGCGGAGCCATCATCATCGCAGAGGTTATCACGCGTGCAATCGAACGTCCGGCGACGCGACGTGCGAATCGCGTCGACGGACGTCGTGGCGACAATGGGATCGCGCTCGCGATGCCGCGCGAGATCGCTGCATGTGAAGCGCCGCAGACGCGAGCGCGCATGGTGCCGCACGCCCCTCGAGGGGGATCACTCCTCGAGGTAGCTTCCGAGCTCCTTCGCGCTCGCCATCGTGCGGAGCTTCGCGAGCGCCGACTGCTCGATCTGTCGGATGCGCTCACGCGTCAGATGCAGCAGCTTGCCGACTTCCTCGAGCGTGTGCTCGCGTGCGTGGTCGAGGCCGAAGCGAAGCCGCAGGATCTGCCGCTCGCGGTCGTCGAGACGAGCCAGGAGCTCGCCCATGTGATCGCCGAGCGCGTGGAGCGCCGCGGTCTGATCCGGAGGCGGAGCGTTCGAGGGCACGAGGTCGACGAGTCGCGCGTCGCCGTCCTCGCCGACCGGGATGTCGAGGCTCGACGGCTGCGGAGGCAGCGTGAGGATGTTCTCGACGCGCTCGCGGGCGAGGCTCGAGAGCGAAGAGATCTCCTCGATCGTCGGCTCGCGCTCGTGCTGTGCGACGAACGCAGCGCGGAGCTTCGCGATGCGCCGTCGATCGTCGGCCACGTGCACCGGGAGGCGGACGGTGCGGTCGAGCAGCGCACGCTGCAGCGACTGTTTGATCCACCACGCCGCGTACGTGCTGAAGCGGAATCCGCGTCGGTGGTCGAACTTGTCGGCCGCACGGAGAAGGCCGAGGTTGCCTTCCTGCACGAGATCGAGAAGCGGGACACCGCGGCCGAGATACTTGCGCGCGAAGAGGACGACGAGGCGGAGGTTGCCTGTGACGAGACGGGCCTTGGCTTCTTCGATGTCGACCTCCGCTCGCTCGATCCCCTCGAGCGCTGCGCGATCCTGCGGATCGGCCTGATCGCCCGACGAAGCCTCGCGAACGCTTGCGACGAGCGCCGCGAGGACGTCGTCGTCGAGGCGCACGTTGGCGACGCGGGTCGCGGCGGCAGTGCGTTCGGCTGCGTTGCTCGAGCCGGCAGACTCGAGCGACGTCCGCAGCAGCTGCGCCGTGGCACCGATGTCGAGGTCCGCCTGATCCGGATTGAGGATCAGATCGCGCGCGGTCGCGCGGCCAGCCTCGAGGTCAGCCGCAAGCGTACCAAGCGCGCGCGCTCCTGCTGGCGAGGCGAAGAGTGCGTCGAAGATGGTGCGCTCCGAGGCGGCGATGCGCTCGCCGATCTCGAGCTCCTGCGCAGCCGTGAGCACCGAGCTCTCGGCCATTTCCGCGAGGTAGAGGTCGTCGATACCGACGTTGTCGCGCGTCGGACCGACACGCCGCGCAGACCTGGCAGGTCGCTTGGCGGGCTCGCGGGCGACCCGAGCGCGACCGCGCCCGCGCGCGTTCCGGTTCGCCGTGCTACGAGAGGACTGGGACTTGGACGAAGAAACACCTTCCATGGACAACCCGCCTCGAGCTCGCGCGGGCAAGAGGCGCGAGGAGGCTTCCTGACAGTAAGCACGGAGCGGGCCTTGTCCTGCTCTGCCGCACGGGAATTTGCGCAAGAGTTACGATTTTGCGCGCTGGTCGCATATTCCCGAGCTCTTCCTGTCGGGCATGGATGCGCGGTCGGGCGAGGATTTTCCCAACGACGAGCCCAGCCGGAGCGAGGAGACGCGCCGCGCGATCGTGACGGTGGCGCTCAGGCCGCGGATCGGTGACGCTGGAGGCGTGAGCGACTCTCGTGAAGGGCGCCCCGGAGCTCCGGTCGCCCCTCGTCCCCCCGCCGCTGCGCCGAGGCCGCCTGCTGTCCCGGCGAATCGTCCCGCGACCAGCAACACGAGCGCCGGGCCGAGGCCGCCGCTCGCGCAGGCGAGCAGGGCTCCGCTGCCGCCACAAGCGACGACCCCGCAAGCGCCGCTGGTCGCGAAGTCGAAGTCGATGCCACCTCCGCCTGCAACGAAGGCGTCGGAGCCGCCCGAGAGCGGGTGGGACGAAGCGGAGGCGATGCAGCTCTCGAGCAGCGCAGTCATCCCAGCAG
>JAEXCN010000472.1 GCA_023402175.1 Pseudomonadota bacterium
CCTTTCGACCCGGCGTGGGCCCACTTCCGTCCGATGCCCGGCGCGCGCAGATCGTTCTATGGCAGAACGATTCTTTGTCAAAACCATTGTTAGAAAGTACTACCGTCTCGTGGAAAAGCACCGATCCTCGCCGAGGCACCCGCGTTCGACGGCCTTCCTGCTGGCTCAGGTAGGCGCGCGAGCTTCCGCGCTGTTCGCGTCCCGGCTACAGGAGCTCGAGCTGGTCCCCGCACATGCTGGAGCCCTCCGCACGATCGCGGGCAACGCCGGCATCAGTCAGCAGGCGCTCGCCGCGTTGCTGGGCATGGTGCCAAGCAGGCTCGTCGCTGTCCTTGACGAGCTCGAAAAGCGAGGGTTCGTCGAGCGTCGCAACGATCCGGAGGACCGCCGCGTCTACGCGATCCATCTGACCGACAAGGGCGGGAAAGCGATGGCAGACATCGGTCGCGTAGCGCGTGCGCACGACGACGCGATTTGCGCGCCTCTCTCGGACAAGGAGCGGGAGCTTTTGAGGTCACTCTTGGCCCGAATCGCCGACGACCAGAAACTAACGCCGGGCGTTCACCCTGGGTTCGCCCAGGTTGGAGGCGATCCCGAGCGTGCTGGTGGACCGCGCGCAGAGAACCCGCGCTCCCGACGTGCGCAGGCTGCGGGTCGACCGAGAAGGCCGCGGCAGGCCTAGGCTCGGGTGGGTCTTCAGGATCCTCCGCCGCGTGTATCCGACCGCCGTCGTCTGCTCGCGAATGCTCGGATCATCATCGACGACGAGGATCCGATCTTGCTGCCCCGTCACGGCCGTGCCTCCTCGCTCGTACCGGTCGAAGATGCGGAGGTGTAGCTCTCGAGGAACGCCGATACCGCGATCTCGAATGACGAACGTGGCGAAGTCGGCGTCGGCCTCGAGTGACACGATGTCTCGCTCGACCTCGCGCCTCAGCGCTTTCGCGCGCGTGTCGCCGATGGATACTCGCCGAAGCGCTGGAAGTAGTGCGCGCCGAAGCGACCGAGGTGGGAGAAACCGCATGCGAGCGCGACCTCTCTGACGGACGGCCGCGCCTCGGACGAGGAGAGGAGCCGGCGGGCCATCTCGAGCCGCTGCTCGCGCAAGAACTGCATCGGCGTCGCCCGGCGATACTTGAGGAACGCGAGCTGCAGCCCGCGGATCGATACCCCGGCAGCACGCGCGATCTCGGCCATGCGGATCGGCTTGGCCGCATTGGTCTCGAGATACTCCGCCGCCAGTCGCACGTGGCGTGGCTCTGCCGGATGGCTCTTCGCTTCGAACAGGTGGCGGGCGTTGTGCGGATGGTTCACGAGCAGCCCGGCAAGGACGCCATCCGACAACCGTGCGCCGACGATCGGCGAATCGATGAGCTCACCGTGATCGATCTCCGATGCCAGGAACGTCACGAGCCGATCGAGTGCCGCGCCAACCCCCGCGTCCAGTGCGAGGCGCTGCTCGAAGCGAAGCGGCTCGCGTGGCACGCTGCCGGTGAGTACGTGAACCGCAGCGCTCATCTCGCGAGCGTCGACGATGAGCTGGAGCCCGCTATACGCGGTCCCCAGATCGAACGAGCGCGCCCCGGTAGGCGAGCTCACGAAGGTCGAGCGGCCGCGCGCGATCGCGATCGACTCCCGACCGCTCCTCGCCTCGCCACCGACATCGGACAGCGGAAAGGACACGGTGAACATGTCGGGCGAGTCGTCCGAGATAGCGCGGAACGCCCCTCCGTATTGATGGGCCGCGAGGACGACGGCACCGACCTTCACCCGATGGCTGAGCCAGCGAAACCGTGTGCGCCGATCGAGCTGCTGGAGCTGAACGGGAGTTGCCATCCGGGAGAACGTCGCCTGCGCGTCATCGAGGCTGAACGTCGACACCGAGGGATGGCCGGATAGTGGCAGCGGGCGCGGTTGCAGGCCTTCAGCGTAGGCCAACGGCACGGCCGCGGCCACCCGCGGCGGCTGCTTCGCGATACGCTGCAGGATCAGGGCGAACGGCCGCGGCGCCGGCGAACGAACGCGCGCTGTACATGCTCGACGATGACGCCTACGAGTGGGCAGACCGCAGCGAGATGGTGAGGCTCATCGAGGTTCGCACCCCTCATCCAATCCGGCTCTATTTTCGCAATTCGGATACCTATCCTTCGCAATTCGGATAGCTTCGCCACACGGATGGCGACCGGCGCATCGCCCACCTATAACGGGCGGATGTCCGACCGCTACAGGAAGACTGCTCTCCGCCTCGTCACTTGCATTCTCGTTGCCTGTTCGTCGGAAGACGCTGGGAACAATGGCGCGGCGGGCACCTCGGGCTCCTCTGGCACAACCGGCGCGACGGGCGACAAGGGCAACGCGGGCGACAAGGGACCAGCGGGCGACAAGGGCGCATCAGGCGACAAGGGGCCGAGCGGTGACGTTGGACCGGCCGGCCCTGCCGGCGACGCGGGACCGAGCGGCAGCGTCGGCGCGAACGGCTACGTCTTCCTGATGAGCACCTCGCAGGAAGGCATGACCGGAAACGCAGGGACCGAGCTCATCGTGCCGCTGAACAACGTGGAGCTCGCCGGGGGCAACACTATCATCACGGCTGGCGCGGGGGTGGGCCGCTTTACCGTCCAAAGAGCCGGAGTCTACCTGCTCACGTACAATCTCAATTTTACGAATGCCGTCGCAGCGAGCACGTATGTCACTCGGAATGGATTCCCGGTGGGCACGTCGACCGTCGGTGGCAGCATGGTATCGACCAAGCGACCGTCGTTCGCGAGCACCGTCATCCTGACGCTCGCTGTCGGCGACGTCATCGGGATTGGCCTCACCAAACACGACGACTTCACCGTCACGCCCCAGCCCGGCCAGGGTGCCAGCCTCACCATCGTCCAGCTGAGCTGAGCTGGGCCCCCTGCCCGCGCCACGCCAATCGACGACGACGCGGTGCCATCATGCGCGTCCACCGACAATCGCCGGACGCTCGACGTCGTATTCAAGCGGAGCGTCGGCCACCGCGGTGATGGCCGCGAGCCATCGCGAGCCACTACGACATTGGTGTCGTTCTTCGCCGGCGATGCGCTTGCTTTCGACGCTGCCCTCGCCGACGAGGCGGCTTCTTGTTACTGATGAATCGCGCCCGAGGCGAAACCCGAATGTGCCACAAGCTTCCAATCCTTTCTTTCACATCGCCCATTTAGCACTCAGTATTTCGCATTTCGTGCGGCCCCAAGGATAGGGAGACAATGCGCACGGCGCCGGTTCGTCGGACGGCCGGCTTACGGTCGAGCTCACGACGCGCTGCTAGTCACTACCCGCCGCAACGTTCTGGAGTGGACTCGAGATCGCCTCGCAGTCGACATGGACTACGGATCCGAGCTTCGTCCGTTTCTCCATGATTTACGGAGGAGTAGAGATCGAGCTTCGGTGGGCGCGAACCCACGGCGGCTTCAAGTCGCATGAGCCAAACGGCTCGCAGAAGCTCGAACCGGAGATGCAGTGTCGATTTGCCGATCAAACCGGCCCGGGACGGAGATCTAGATTGTGGATTATTCCGTCGACCAATTAATATCTAACTACGAACGCGAAACATGCCTGCCCGCCCGCCATTGTTTGGTTTACGCATTTATCCCCAGGGAGGAGAGCCTCCATTCGGAGTTCGAGCGCGAGGGCGGAACGTACCGAGCGCCGCCGTGCGCAGGATGCGCCTGCCGAAGGGGTCTGGAACGAGGGGCCCCGATCGCTCTGATGCTCGTGGAAGTTCGCCCCGTGTCCCCGCCCTGGAGGTCTTATCGGGGAAGAGTGCATCACATCGAATACGAACAATCCGCGAGATTGCGAATAAATCGCGTATCGCAATACGGCTCAGACCTTGCGTCGCACTCCTCTTGCCTACCGCGCGACAGCGTCGCAAGGCGGGCGAAACACATAACGTACGCAAGATCGAAGCGCGACTGTTCGTGCGCGCTGACTTACATGGAAGGGACACAGGATGCGCACTCAATTGGTTTATTCGGTCGCTGCGGCAGTTCTCTGCAGCTCCACCTACTTGTTGACGCGCCCCCGCTTCATCTCCACTCGCGAACGCCGAGAAGACCCGTTCGTCTGCGTCGGCCGACAACGATGACGCATGCGACGGGGGGGCGAGCCCCGATGCGAGCGCCGACGATGGCGGTGAGGACCAGTGCAACGCGCTCACGCGGCAACCGAACGACGCGCCCTACTACGTTTTCGAAAGCGAAGGCCGCACTTGGCCCGACTTGGGATCGTACTCTGGGGGGACAATTCAAGATGGCACATACGTGCTCACCGAAGACCGCTATTACCCCGCGTACCCCTCGACGCCGGAGGCCAAGGATTGGGCGGGGACCTCGTGGACAACCCTAAAAGTAACGGGGAACGTTCTCTCCGCAGTCGTGACCGATCACAAGGGTGGAGAGGGTAGGTTCAACGCAAACATCGTGCTGGATGGGGCACGAATTTACCTAGAGCCGACTTGCGGCGACAAGTGGATCGAGTGGGGTGAATTGAAGTTCCAGTGGATCCGCTCCCGCTACACTGCAACCGATGACACGCTCAGCCTCACCTGGAATATTGGCAATCATTCCGCGGTCGCGAAGGTGTTCCA
>JAEXCN010000068.1 GCA_023402175.1 Pseudomonadota bacterium
CCAGCGCGGCACGCCGAACGACTGCGCGCCAGCGCGGCACGCCGAACGACTGCGCGCCAGCGCGGCACGCCGAACGACTGCGCGCCAGCGCGGCACGCCGAACGTCACCCCCGCACAACCGAGGCGAGCACCTCCGCTTTCTCGATGCTCGGCGGCTCGGCAAGCAGCTCGGAGGCCTTTGCCATGAGGGCCCTCGCGATGTCCCCCGCGAGGTGACGGTCGCGCGCAGCGTCGTCGGCGAACGCGTCGACGATCCAGAAGACGTTCGAAGACGTTCTGAGCGCGAACCAGACGGGCGTGAACGACTCCGCCCGCGCGAGTGGCGCCGCGCCGGCGAGGAACGCGCCCACGTCCTCCTCCTTGCCAGCCTTTGCGACGATACGGACGACGAGAGCGACCTTCTGCATGTGACCACCTCCGGTGAGCATTAGGAATGACGTGTCGAGGTCGATTGCGCCAGTGGCGGATCCGACAACGTTGCTATCATTTCCGCCATGGACGTCGCGGTGCTCGTTCTCGATGGAGTCTTCGACACCGGCCTTGCTGCCATCAGCGATGCGATCGCGACAGCAAACGCGCTGATCGAGGCGCCGCGCCGGCCCATCCGCCTGACGCGCATCGCCCTCCGGCGTCGCATTCGAACCGCTCACGGTCTTACCGTGCCCGTCGCCCCCGTCCCGCGAAGTACCCCCGACTTCGTCGTCGTCCCGGCGCTCGGCGCGAAGGACGAATCGTCACTCGATGCGGCGCTCGCGCAAAGAGAGGTCGAGGATGCCGGTGAGCTCCTTCGCGAATGGAGCCGCGCGCGCACGCGGATCGCTGCCGCGTGCACGTCTACGTTCGTGGTAGCGCAGGCGGGGCTTCTCGATGATCAGCGCGCGACGACGACGTGGTGGCTCGCGCCCGGCTTTCGTCGGCGGTTCCCGCGGGTGCGCCTCGAAGAGGCCCGCATGATCGTCGAGGCGAAGAAGGTGACGACGGCAGGCGCCGCGCTTGCTCACCTCGATCTCGCGCTCTGGCTCGTTCGCCGCCGCAGCCCGTCCCTCGCGCGAAGCACGGCGCGCCATCTCGCGTTCGACAGGGCGCCGTCTCAGGGCGCGTACGTCATGCCCGATCACGTGCATCACACGGACGAGCTGGTCGACCGATTCGAGACCTGGGCACGCGGTCATCTGGCGAGCTTCTCCGTGAGCACGGCCGCGCGTGCGATCGGCGCGAGCGAGCGCACGCTCGAGCGTCGCGTCAACCGCGTGCTCGGAAAGTCGCCGCTGTCGTTCGTCCAAGACCTACGCGTCGAAGCCGCGCGAAACGAGCTCGAGACGACCGACCGAGGGCTGCAGGAGATCGCGGCGCGCGTCGGCTACGCCGATGCAACGACGCTGCGGACGCTTCTCCGCCGCAAGACGGGCCTCGGGCTGAAAGAGCTGCGAGCACGCGCAGGTCGGTAACGTCCGTCACATCGGCATCTGCATCGGCGTAGGTACTGGAGAGGCATATGGGCATCGGCATCGACACTGGACGGGCCCGCACCTAGGCATCGGCACTGGAGGGCCGTCCGAGCAGGCGGGCGACGCGCAAACCTCCTCCCCTGCCCCCGACCTTGCGACCGCGGCAGGAGAAATGGGCGGCGTCGGGCAGACCGCCTCCCTGCCGCCGGCACCCGACAGAGCGACGCCAATCGACGAGTCTCGCGACGATGCACTCGCGCGTTGCGCCCTCGCGCCGTCACGCATCGCCAGGGTCGCCTGACCGTCGCGCTCAGGCACGAGGCGATAAGCCGATTCACGGCTTCGATACACCCGGCGGCGGGTTCGCCAG
This sequence comes from Pseudomonadota bacterium, assembly GCA_023402175.1. Lineage (GTDB taxonomy): Bacteria > Myxococcota_A > Polyangia > Polyangiales > Polyangiaceae > Labilithrix. The sequence goes on from JAEXCN010000068.1 coordinate 1,819, forward strand.
CGTCTCATCGCTCGTTCCTCGTACGAGGGAGAGCGCAATGAGCGCGAAACCGACGACGAGCTCGTTCCAGCTCGACGCAACGCGGACCGCGCCGAGGATGAAGGTCGAAAGGATGAGCCAGAGCCCGAGCACGCTGTTCAGGTGCCGCGCGCGGCCATCACGGATCGATGCGATCGCGAAAACGATCGCGAGGACTCCGCAGATCACGGCGTTCGCCGTCTGCGCGCTCGTGTGGCGCCAGGCAAATGGCGAGATGATGAGCCAGATACCAAACAGTGCAGCAATGCCGCGCGCCCAGCTCAACGCGCCCGTGGGACGTGCTGTCATTTCGGAGCGCATCCTCGTTCACCTCCTCGCGCGTCGGGCAGCACGCACGTGCCTCTCGACCGTCTCGGACTACTCCGCTTCCAACAGGATCCGACTTGGAAGGCGGACGCGTCGAGACAACTGCATCTCGCGTTCCGCGTTTGCGCTTCTTTCGAGCCGCACGTGGGTGGGCCGGGTCGCCGGCGGTGCTTCCTGTCAGCATCGCTGCGAGTCCGCCCGAGCGGCGTCTCCACGAGGGAGACGGAGTGTCTCGATCTCGGCTCGGCAACCGCAAGCCAACCGCTGGGGTCGCGCGAGCGCCTGAGTCTCGCTGACCTCGGTAGGTCAGGTGCAGTTCGCCTGTACCGGTGACGCGCCCTCCGATTGACGTCGACGCATCCCGGTCCGCCCTCGAGCCTAGCTCGTCGCGGCCCGAGGGCGATGCGCCCGCGCTGCCGCGACGAAGCGCGGGCGGAGACCGAGCACGACGAAGCGCGATGGAGACCCAGCACGACGCAGACGGAACGCGAGGGGCGCGAGGCGCGCGACGGAGACGGTGCGCGACGAGGCGCGACGGAGACCCAGCACGACGAAGCGCGACGGAGAGACCCTGCACGACGCAGACGGAACGCAAGGGGCGCGAGGCGCGCGACGGAGACCGCGCACGACGAAGCGCGACGGAGATACCCTGCACGACGCAGACGGAACGCAAGGAGCGCGACGGAGACCGCGCACGACGAAGCGCGACGCAGACGGAAGGACGACGCAGGCGGAGCGCGAGCAGCGCGCGGAGCACCCCGGAACGCGAGCAGGCGCGAGGAGCGCGTCGGAGACGGAGCACCACGAAGCGCGTCGGAGCGAGACGCAGACGGGGCGCACGAAGCGCGACGATCGAAGCGCAGAGCTCGACGAATCGCCGCTAAGGTCTCGCTTCGCCGTTGGAACCTGGCCCATCCAACACGACATCGAGCCCATGCGCGCTGTCTTGCTGTCGACGCGACCAAGACGAGTCACCGCACCGGAGCGCGATGGGGCGTTGCATTTTGCGCCCCCACGTCATCGACATTTCGAGCGCGAGCACCGATCCGAGACGCCTCACGTCCTACGACTCGGGCGCGACCTTCGCCTTGAGCTCGCGCGCCTGTGCGAGGTGGCTCTCGAGGATCGGCAACGCCTTCGCAGCCCACGCGCGAAGCTCGGGGTCCTTCACCTTCTCCGCCGCCTTGCGGAACTCCTTCACGTCGTCCTCGTGGTCATCGACCATCTCGTCGGCGTACTTCTTGTCGAGCTTCGTTCCGCTCAGCTTCGTGATGTCCTCGAGGTCCTCTCGGTGGTCCTCATCCATCTGCGTCGGGGGCGTGACGCCCTTCTTCGCGGCGAGCTGCTTCAGTTCATCGTTCAGTTTCGTGTGGTCTGCGACCATTCGATGGGCGAACGCCTTCACATCCGGCGACGTCGCTCGGTTCGCGATCTGCTGCGCGAGCGTGACCTCGAGCATCCCGCCTTGTGCCGCCTTCGTGATGAACTCCTTGTCTTCTTTCGAGAGGGCCGCCGCGTGGGTTCCGCCTGTTGCCCCCGTCGTCTCCGTCGTGCCCGTTGTAACCTGTTGCTTCTTGCATGCGGGGGCGAACGTCAGCAGCAACGCCGCCGCGCCGATCGGGATCCATCGCATCATGACGAGCTCTCCTCTCCGTCGTGTGGTGACGTCGTGCGGGGAGCAGGAAGCGAACCAGTCGCGCAACCAGGAGCATCTCGAAGCTCGACCTCGAACGACCTCCGAACGCTCCGCGGTATGTGGCACGTCGTTGGCTCCGACTCGGACCAGACGCATGCCGTCTCCGTCTCCGCCCGCGGTAGCGGCGTACACGCCGCGAGCGCCGTACTCCGTCGGTCCGAAGGAGCCGCTTGGCAATGCACGGCGGCTCATGGAGAAGTATTTCATTCGTGACCTCCCGGTGAGAGCGGAAGGCAAGCTCGTGGGGTTGCTCTCAGAGCGCGATCTTCGACTCGTCTGGAAGCTGACGCATCCACCTCCCGAGACGCTCGACGTCGAGCAAGCGATGACGGCGGAGCCGTACACGGTCACGTCGAGCGACTCGGTCGACGAAGTTGTCCGGGTCATGCTCGAGAGAGGCATCGACGCCGCGGTGGTGCTCGACGATGCGGGCCACATCACAGGCGTCTTCACGGCGACAAACGCCATGGAGGCGCTCGTCGACCTACTGGAGCCGAAGCGCACGCGCCCCGGTGAACGGAGCAAGCCAGCGCAGACACGGCGCGCGATGCGCGGTCGCGACCCTCGCTGACGAACGCTCGTATCCCCTACGCGGACGACACTGGACTGCCGGCGCCATCCTTGCTTGGTGACGAGTCCGGAGGACAGGGATGACGCTCGCGCACACGCGAAAGACCGTCACGAAGCTTGGTCGATCGCCCGAAGAAATGGCCGAGGACGCATACGACGCCCTCCCCACCCGCTTGTACCACCGCATTGACCGATCATCGGGGCTCATGCGGGCAGCTCCCCGCGAACTTCGCGGGCTGCCGCCATCGTATTCGCGCGCGAACGCTCCCACGCTGCCGGCGCACTCGAAGCGCCCATCACACCTGGCGACGTTTTCGCTTCCGCTCGCGCGGTCGCAGTTGCCAACGGACGTAGCTCGCATATCCGAGATGCTGCGTGACCTCCCGTTCGTCGCCGCGGCGGACGCGAGCCGCCCCTTGACGTATGCGCCCGGGAACGTGTTCCTGACTCCACCTGACCCGTCCGCACCGGCGCCGATGTGGAGCACGCGCGAGAGGCACGCCCTCGAACGCGTCCGCCGCGCCCCCGCAACGCGTGAACGTCTCCGGACGCGCCGCTCGATCTTGCCGTTCATCACGACGGCGATGGCTTTGGCGATCGCGTTCGGGCTTTGGCGAGACGATGCCGTGCGCGCACAGGTTGCATCGGATCTGGCCCACGCCGTTGACCAGCTGTACGCGTTCGTCGTGGAGGCAGCCTCGCGCTGAGCGCAAAGCTCATCGCGTCGTGGCTGCCACGCGCTGCGCGCAAGGCTCATCGCGTCGTGGCTGCCACGCGCTGGACAAAAGCCTCGTCGCGCCGAGGCTGGCACCGCGCTGAGCGCAGGCCTCATCGCGTCGAAGCTGCCACACTGAGCGCAAGCCTCGTCGCGCCGAGGCTGCCACGCGCTGAGCGCAAGGCTCATCGCGTCGTGGCTGCCACGCGCTGAGCGCAGGCCTCATCGCGTCGAAGCTGCCACACTGAGCGCAAGGCTCATCGCATCGAGGCTTCCAAGCTTCGTCGCGTCGTGGGCTGCCACGCGCTGAGCGCACGGTTCATCTCGACAGCACCGCTACGGCCTCACGGACCACGTCCTCGAGACGGATTGGCGACGCTGGCCGTGTCGCCGCTCGCTTCGCGATGCGCTGCTCGACGACATCGAGCGCGCAATGCACCTCGCGTTCACGAAAGCCCAGCTCGACGAGGGCGTGCATTGCTCGGGAGCGATCGAACGCGCTCCCGAGTGGGCTGTGCGCGCTGATGGGAGCTCCGGGGGCAGGCCGGTTGTGCGGGCTGTGCGCGCTGGCTTCCTTCGTTGTGCAGGTGCCGCCGTCGCCAACGGAATCACGAGACTCCGGGGAGACGACGGCGCGCGCCGGGTGGAGCATTGCATCACCCTTGCGCCGGGATGAGTGGATCCGGCGCTCCACGTGATCGCGACCGAACGTCTCTTCCGCATGCAGCTTGTTGTGCGTCCGGCAGCGGAGACGGATGTTCGCAGTGTCTCCTGTTCCGCCGAGCGCGCGAGCGTGGATGTGGTCGAGCTCCAGGAACGAGCGCGCCTCGCAGCGCCGCCCGTTGGCGTCGACGAACGTGCATTGTCCACTCACGATCCTACACATCTTCACTTGCAAACTCGCTGCCCGAGTGATCAAAGGGCGACGTGAAAGCGCCAGTCGCCTCGAGAACTATCGACCACGATCTCACCAACGCCCACTTTGGAGACCGGCG
>JAEXCN010000087.1 GCA_023402175.1 Pseudomonadota bacterium
GCTGGTACGTCATCGGCGAGTCCACGAACGATCGCATCGTCGTTCCCCCCGGCACGATTGGGTACGCCGTCGGTAGCGGCGCCTACGCTGACTTCGAGGATTGCGTCACCGCGAGCAAGGCCGTCGCGCCCGTCGAGTTCGAGATCACCGCGAGCACGCCGCTCGGAATCTGGCTCCTCGATTCGCCCTACACCGACAACGTGGCGGGCGACGACGGTCGCAATCCACGGTGGAAGCTCGAATCCGTGAGCTCCTGCGATGGAATCGACAAGTAATCGTCCGGTCCCCCTCCTCACCTTCGGTCTCAACGTGACTTTGGACGGGTGCATCGATCACACCCAGGGGATCGCGGACGACGCGCTGCACGATTATTGGACGCAGCTCATGGATCAGAGCGGGGCGATGCTCTTCGGGCGCAACACCTACGAGCTGATGGAGGGATTCTGGCCCGCGGTGGCACGCGACGAAAAGGCGCCGCGCGCGATGCGCGAGTGGGCACAGAAGCTCGAGGCGAAGGCGAAGTACGTCGTGTCGGGCTCGCGGAGCGACTTTCCGTGGCAGAACACGATCAAGGTGGAGGGGACCTTCGCGAGGCGATCTCGGCGCTGAAGGCGAAGACCGAGCGGGGTGTCCTCGTCGGAGCGCCCAAGCTCGCGGCTGCGCTCGAGGAGTTGGGGCTCATCGACGAGTACCGCATCGTCGTTCATCCCATCATCAGTGGCCGCGGGCCGACGTTGTTTCATGGCCTATCGAGCGCGCGGCATCTCGAGCTCCTATCGACGCAGCGGTTCAAGTCCGGCGTGCAGGCGCTCCACTTCCGTCGCAAAGCGGGATGAGCGTGGAAGGCCCCGAGCGCTTCACCGGCGGCTGCCTGTGCGGCAGCGTCCGCATCGTCGCGACGTGAGCGGCCGCTCGCGATCGCTCGACTCGGGGAGCTCGAAAAGCGCGAACGGATACAGACGCACGAGTGTCGTCTCTGCTTCGCCGAGCAGGTACGGCAGAACGCCAACGCCGAATCCCGCGATCGCGGCGTTGAGCGCCCCGGCCGAGGCCATTGCTCGCCGACCGCGGTGTGCCCTGCCCGTTGCGGCTGGGTCCTACGTGGGCGGATGGATCTGGACCAGGCGCGCATGCAACGGGGAGTTCCCGACTACGCTGCCCGACATGCGTCGGACGCCGCTCGACGAGAGCGTTTCCGAGTACATGCCCCATCCCTCTGTTTAGCGGGATTCCCCCGCCGTTGACGCCCTTCGTACACTTCCCCGAGCCTCCGGCCAACCGACGGAGCATTCAGGGGAACACTCGATGAACGCGAACTCGCCTGGCGTCCAATTTACCCTCTTGGTGGCCTTTCTGGCCGCGCTCAATGCCTGCAACTCGAGCACGGATACCGCCGCTTCGGACGAAGGTACAGGGACTGTTCCGAATGTGCCCGGCGCAAATTCCGGCACCGGGCCTTCGTTGGACAGTACCGGAAAAGGTCCGACCGTGCCCGTTGGTGACGCCGGACCGGGGGCTGCCGATGCGACCGTGCCCGTTGGTGATTCCGGGACGGGGTCTGACGATTCCGATGCCGGAGACGGAGGTACGACACCGCCAACACCCACTCAAGAGGAACTGAACCAGCAGGCCGTCGAGGCCGCCCGCGATGCGCTCGTGATCGGCTTTACTGCCCCGGAAGACACGGACGTCAATCATGTGAGCGGGGACGTGGTTCTGCCCACTTCGGATCCCGCAAACGATGTTGAAATCGCCTGGGCCACCAGCAATCCAGACCTCGTCTCGAACACCGGGCAGGTCACGAGACCGCCTTTTGACTATGGCTTCACCGGAGTAACACTCACCGCAACTTTCACGAAGGGCGATATAACGGTTACGCGCGACTTCGAGCTCGTGGTGGTGCGGGAATCGGCCTTCTTCGTACGGGACGAGAACATGTACCGTACCGATGGTACCTATGCGGGTACGGAGAATGCGACCTATGTGCCGCTGGCCGGGCTGATTCCCGAGGCCCCGAAAGACAACGGTCCTCTCCCCGTCTTGGGCGAGACCGTGTTCTTTGTTTCCCGGGAGCGCGACCATGCCACACAGGGGCGCATTCCGCTGGCTGGAGGCGGCGAGCTGTACGGCTATAACTTCGCGAAGCGGTCGAGTTTTGGCGCCATCGATATTGGCCCGGGCGCTCTCAGCGGAGTTCCGGACCGCCTTGTATGGGAGTATGTCGGAACCGGTAATGACAAAAAGGTGCGCTTCCGCGCGCTGGACGTTGCGCCCGGCAGCAACGTCAACAGTTATGGCCTTCAATGCACCGACGTGCAGATATGGGAAACCGATGGCGTCTGGCGCGGGATTCCAAAGAGCCTGAGCGCGACGAAGATCAGCGGCTGCCCCGAGCTATATAACCTATCGGGGCCTATCATCGTCAATCCGCTGGACCCGTCGGCGCAGCTCAACCTTCAGAATCTTGTAGTAAACGCCGTAAACTACAACGACAGCAAGGTCATCGTCAATTTCAACGCCAACGGCGACAAGCCTCTGACAAGCGGCACGCTGGCGCTGGCCATGCTGGATTTCGGCGACTATCTGCGTCCCCACGTCGAGGACAGGATCAAGCAGCTGGATGCGGTCATTGCCGACGCATTGGGCAAGGGCACTCCGGATGTCGTCAGCGAACACCAGAATGTGAAGGCGGTGCTGCAGGAGGCGCTGGACAAATACATCGGCGCGAACAAGAGCGACGCCAACAAGCAAGAGTTCATGAGCCGTATGACCAGCAGTGGTGCGCACGCCGCCTTCATGGGGGCGGGCCAGGATCTGGATGCGCTGGCACTTCGATTCACCGCCCAGGAGCGCAAGGACGTGCAGATGCGCGTCTCGTTGACCGCGGCGCTGGCGAACGCCCTGCGTCAGGCCGTCAAGGAAGGCAAGACGCTCAGCGTCTCGCAGAAGAACATCGCGGCGCGTACGGCCAAGCACATCAACGAGAAGCGCGATTTTCTGCGTAAGGAGCTCGATCGGATGGAGCTCGAATACGTCCAGGAAAAGGCGCGAGTCGGCGCAAACAATATGTGGGCGTTCAAGACGTTGCCGGACATCGCCACGGCGGCCGAGCAGAACGCACACCGCCGGCTGATCGCCGCTGCCATCGGCGTGGGGGCTGGCGCGGCGGTCGGCACCTCCTTGGCGATCGCCGTGACCGCGGCACATGCGGCGATCTTCCTACCGCTCAAGGCGAACGCCCTGCTGGGGACGGCGGCCGTCTCGACGGCTACGATGGCCGCTTGGGCCGTCCCCGGCATCGTCGCTACGGCGGTGGGGGTCCTGGTGGTCGGCGCCGTCTCCGTCGCCATGCTGATCGAGGAGGCCGAAAATCAGGCCGCCTTCGCCAACGCCCGCGCCCGCGCCACCACGTCGGCGCAGACGAACCTCTCCAACCTCGACCTGATGAACAACAGCTTCGATCAGGCCGACTACCTGACCGGCTTCCTGGCCACGTTCAACGAGGTCCCCTGAGGCCACTCGGATGCGAGGCGGACGATCATGGGCAGCGCGCTTCGCGCCCTTCCCATGATCGGCATGTTCAAGAACGACGACTGACGAGGGGTTCACAGTCGACGCGACGGCCGCGACGGCAGGCGCTCCGGCGGCCCCACGCCGACATTCGCGCAGGAGTGTTAGAATCCCGGCGCATGGAAGGGCCCGATGTCGTCTCCATGGAGCGCGTCCACGCGCTATGGGACCAGCTCGCAAATTTCAGTACGGGGGCCGTCGAAGAGGCCCGACGGCACTTTCTCACTGGTCTGTGCGAGTTGGTCGATGCGCAGAACGTCACCTGGGTGGGCGTGGTGCGCATGGATACCCATCCGGAAGATCCTTATCTGGGCTGGCGGCCTCGCCTCATCCACCTACTGCATCCCGATGCCCGCATTGCCGCTGCTGCAGCGGAACAGGCTCGTCGTGTGGAGCAGGGAGAAACCGACCCCGTCGTCACGCACAACCTGAAAGCGCTTGGGCGGCTCCGCGTCACCCGCCTCGAAGATGTGGTGCCACCGGAATGGCTCGAGGACGCATATTACAAGCGCTTCTGGCTGGACGCAGGTCGCGTGGACAGCCTCTGGGCCTGCGCGCCCGTCAATGAGGACACGGAAGTTTATCTCGGCCTGCACCGCGATTTGGGGCGGCCTCGCTACTCTCCCGAGGAGCGCGATCGCGTGACCTATGCCATGCGCGGCCTGCGCTGGTTTCACCGCCAGCAGATGCTCGGCTTTGGTCTGCTGGTGGCAAAAACCCCACTGACTCCTGTCGAGCGCAATGTGCTGCGCCAACTGCTGTCCGGCCAGTCGGAAAAGGAGATTGCCCAGTCGCTCGACTACAGCACCAGCTTCGTCCACGAGTACGTTACTCGCATCTACCGCAAATACGGTGTCAGAAGCCGCGCTGAGCTGAGTGCCCTTTGGCTGGGCAAATCAGCATGAACGACCGCGACGTCGACCCCGACGGTTTGAGCCGCGGCCGTCGTCTATCGCTTCGACGCTTCGTCGACGAGCCAGTCACGAAACGCGACGAGCTTCGGCACCGCGGCAGATTCGGCTCGATAAACCACGTGGTAGGCCAGCGCCGAGGCGAGGCTGATTTCCGGAAAGAGCCGCACGAGCCGGCCGGCCGCCAGATCGTCGTGCGCCATGATGCTACGCGCCAGGGCTACCACGGTCAGCGCGTGAACGTCAGATGGGTGACGGTCGCGTCGGGGTAGTCATCCGGCAGCCACGCGTCTCTCTTGTCGAATGCGTTCGTGATCGTGAGCGACTCCGTGCTCGATGAGAAGTCGATCGGATCGAGCTGCATGGTGAGGATCGAGCGGTCGCCCGACGTCCCGAGGTCACAGGCGGACAAGACATGTAGTCGGGCTCCGTCGATGCGAACCTCCATCGTCCGCGTCGCTCTCAGTCCGGAGATGTTGGTCGCGATTGTAATCGACGAGCCGACTACCTGCACTATCGCTTTCATCGGCGTGGAGGGAGGCGCGTCCTCGCCGGGCGGCGTGTACATCTTCACGCCGGTCAGATGATAGACGCCGTCCGCGAGGACACCGCCTGTCGACGCTGGTGCCGTACCGCTGATCCTCTCCACCGAGATGGTGTCCTCGCCAGACGCGTCGAGGGGACGGCACTCCGCGACGCGAGACGAATCGACGTCATCGGCATCGCCGTCGCCGCCACGCGACGCGTCGACGTCCGCGGTGTCGACGGCTCCCGCGTCGCCAGGGGTTACTGTCGGCCCGCGCTCCCCGCACGCCGCGAGATGTAAATGCCCTACGAGCAGCCCAGCGCCCACCATACGGGCGAACCATCTATTCGTCATGCGCGCGGCACCGTAACACGCATGTCGGCTTCGAAAGCCGAGCGTTATGCTGATTGGAGTCCGCTTCAGCTCTGATCTTCGTGTCGTACGCGGGCGAAAGCGCGCCGGTCGACGGTGGCCGTCTGCGTTTGCAGCCAATGCCGACGGCTTCCCATCCGGCGGGCTAGAGTAGACGCATATCGAACCGTCTGCCTGGCGCCGTCGGCGGAGATCGTGTCCCCGCGACGATCAGAGCTTGGCCAGAGTGGTTCGCTCGATGGCCGCGCCGTCGCGTAGCTCCTCGCTCGCCCGCGCCACGAGGAGATCGCCGCGACGGACGTCGCCGAAGATTTCTACCTTGCCGTCATGCTCCTGCCCGAGGTCGACGCGAACCCACTGGGCCTTCTGCTCCGCGACGCGTACGACGAACGCTCCCCTCGTCGAATCGATCAGGGCCGCCTTCGGTATCACTAAACGCATGCTGCCCGCCGTGAGCGGGAGCGTCACGTCCGCGACAGCCCCAGGAAGCAGACGTGCTTCGCGGTTGTCGAAATCCATTTCGACGCGCTCGGCGCGGAGGCGCGTGTCGACCGCGCCCGCCTGACGCGACACCTTCGCCGTGAACCTCTCGCCCGGACGAGACCGGACGCTGAACGACACCTCCACGCCGGGCGCGAGCTCCGCTGCACGGGCCTCGGGCACCGAGACGACGAGCCGAAGGCGGCTCTGCTCCTGGAGCGTGAAGAGCGGCGCCTCGGATCCGCGACCGGCCGGGCCGACGTACGCGCCGGCGCTCACGTTGCGCGTCGTGACGACGCCGCCGAATGGGGCGCGTAGCTCGAGATAGCCGCTGAGCGCGGCCAGCGCCTGCTTGGCGGCCTTCGCCGCCTCGAGCTTCGCGAGCTCCGCGTTCATCCTCGCCTCCGCTTGCTCGAGGTCGTGTGGCGACACCGTCCCCGGCGTCTTGCTGGTTTGGAGCAGGCGGTCGTAGCTCGCCTTGCTGGCGATCCAGAGCGCCTCCTGCGCCCGGAGCTTCGACTCGGCCTCGGCGAGCTGCGACCGGAGCTCCGGCGCCTCGAGCGTCGCGAGGAGCTGCCCCTGCCTCACCTCGCTTCCGACGTCGGCGTGCAGCCGACTGACGAAGCTGCTCATCTTCGCGTACAGGTCGACGCGCTCGAACGCGACGAGCTCTCCTGGGACACGCAGCGACGTCTCGAGCTTCTCCTCGCCAAGCGTGAACACCGGCGTCTCCGGCGCGCTCACGTTCTTCTGTTCGCGTGCCGCGGCGGCGGTCGGCTTGCAGCCGGCGGCGAGGGGCGCGGCCGCGATGCCGAGGATGACGATCGCCGTCGTGACGTGCCTGTGCACGCGCCCTTCGACTCGAGCTTGCCAGTTCTTCATTCCACGACTCCACGCTGGCGGATGCCGGCGAAATGGGTGCTCTCCGGGTCGTCCGGGTCGAGCGACACGGACGCGATCGACGCTCGGCCCTGCACCCACGCGAAGGCCAGCGGCAATACGAACAACGTCGCGAACGTCGACGCGAAGAGGCCGCCGATGACCGCACGACCGAGTGGCGATACCTGATCTCCACCCTCGCCGTGACCGATTGCCATCGGGATCATGCCGACGATCATCGCGAGGCTGGTCATCACGATCGGGCGAATGCGAAGGGACGCCGCCTCGCGCGCGGCCGCCAACGCGTCGCCCGTCTTCTTCCGGATCTCCTCGGCGTTGGTGACCAGCAAGACCGCATTCGCGATCGAGACGCCGACCGACATGATGATGCCCATGTACGATTGGAGGTTGAGCGTCGAGCCGGTGAGCAGGAGCAGCGTCAGGGACCCGACGAGGACCGCCGGCGCCGTCGTGAGTACGGCGATCGACAGCTTGAACGACTGGTAGTTCGCCGCGAGCATGAGGAAGATCACGACGAGGGCGATCAAGAGCCCTGACTGCAACCCGGAGAGCGTCCCTTCGAGCGTCTCGGTGAGACCCTTCGTTTCGACGACGAGCCCGCGTGGCGGATCTCCGAGCGCGCGGATCGCCTCCTTGACGCGGGTGCTCGCAGTCCCGAGATCGGTCCCATGCACGTTGGCAGTGATCGACAGCATCGGCATCGCGCCGAGATTGTCGGCCTCGCCGTAGGTCGTCCCGTGCGTGACGTTCGCGACGTCCCCGAGGACGGGCCGGAGAGCGTCGCGGCGCACCGAGATCTCCCTCAGATTCTCGAGGCTCGCCATCTTGCTCTCTGGCACCTCGACTTGCACGTTGTAGCTGAGGCCGATGATGCGATCGATCCAGGTGTTCTTGTCCGTGTAGCGCGACGACGACGTCGAGGCGATCAGCGACCTTGCCACGTCTGACATGTCGACGCCGAGCTGCGCCGCGCGCGTCCGATCGACGTCGATGTCGACCGTCGGATACCGCGTCGATTGTGCAAGCTGCAGGTCGCGCAGGAAGTCGAGCTCCTTCAGCGTCGCCATGACCTTCTGGGCGAACGCCTCGTTCACCCGCTTGTTGCGACCGACGATCCGGACCTCGATCGGCGTCGGCGAGCCCTGGCTCAGGATCTTCTCGGTCAGCTCGACGGGCTCGAACGACACCGTGACGTCCGGGAGCTCGGATTTCATTCGATCACGGAATGCTTCCTTGAATGCGTCGATGGTCCCGTGACGTCCCTTGCCGAACTGCACCGAGAGGACACCCTCGTGGGGACCGGCCATGAACATGTAGATCGGGCTGATCGGGTAGAGCGGAGGGTGAAGACCGACGTAAGCCGACGAGATGGCCACGTTGTCCTTGCCGACGAGCTCCTCGACGGCATGGAGCGCCGAGAGCACCTTCTTCTCGGTCTCTTCGATGCGCGTACCTTCCGGCGCGCGCAGGCGCACCTGGAACTGGCCCGACTCGGTCTTGGGCAGAACGTCACGTCCGATGTGGCTACCCAGGGCTCCGGCGCCGAGGCACGCCACGAGAGCGTAGACGACGACGAGCACGCGCCGGCGGCCGAGGAAGGCGTCGAGCACGACGAGGAAGTGCGCGCGGAACCGATCGAAGCGACTCGGCTTGGTCGGCGCATGGGCGTGGCCCCCCTTCATCAGCCAGTTCGCCATCACCGGGACGAACGTCTGCGAGAGTAGGTACGACGTGATCATCGCGAAACCGATCGCGAGCGCGAGCGGCCGGAAGAGCGCCCCCGGGATGCCCGTCATCGACAGTGCAGGCGCGAACACGGCGAGGATGCAGAACAGGATGAGCAGCTTCGGGAACGCGATCTCCCGACACGCATCCCAGATCGCGACGGACTTCGGTTTGCCCATCGCCAGGTGTTGGTGGATGTTCTCGATCGTGACGGTCGACTCGTCCACGAGGATCCCGATCGCCAGCGCCAGCCCGCTGAGCGTCATGATGTTGATCGTCTGTCCGAACAGCTGCAGGAACAGCACCGACGAGATGATCGACGTCGGGATGGTCAAGATGACGATGAGGGCGCCCCGAGGATCGCCGAGGAAGAGAAGGACCATGAGGCCCGTGAGCAGCGCGCCTATCGCTCCCTCGCTGAGGAGGCTCTGGACGGCATTGATGACGTACGCCGACTGATCGAACTCGTACGAGAGCGTCACGTCCTCCGGCAGCGAGCTCTGGAAGCGCGGCAGCGCAGCTTTCAAGCGCTTCACCACCTCCCAGGTCGAAGCGTCAGCCGACTTCGTGATCTGCATGTAGACCGAGCGCTTGCCGTTCACGAGCGCGTAGCCGCTCGTTACGTCGGCGCCGTCGCGCACGGTCGCGATGTCCCGCAGATAGAGGTTCTGGACGTCCCCCTTGAACAGCGGAATATCCGCGAACTCCTTCACCGTCGGGATCGTGGTGTTGGCGCGTGCGAGGTAGTTGATGTCCCCGATCCGCACGTTGCCCGACGGCGCCGTCTGGTTGTTCAGACGAATCGCCTCGACGATCTGGTCTGGCGTGAGATTGTGCGAACGCAACGCCGCTGGGTCGACCCGGACCTCGATCGTGCGGGAGTTGCCTCCGAAGGGCGGCGGCGAGACGAGCCCTGGGATCGAGGTGAACGAGGACCGAACGTAGACGTTCGCGAGATCCTGCAGCTCGTTGTTGCTGCGCGTCGGGCTGCTGATGACGAGCTGCCCGACAGGGAGCGTGGAGGCGTCGAAGCGGATGATGACGGGTGGCTGCGATCCTGGTGGAAATGCGGACTGGATCCGGTTCGAGAAGGCGCTCAGCTCGGCGGCCGCCTGCGCCATGTCGGTGCCCTCGTAGAACGAGATCTTCATCAAGGTGAGACCCTGGATGTTCTTGGTCTCGACCGACTGGATCCCGTTCACGAAGAGCAGGATGTTCACGTACGTCTTGCCGAAGTACGCCTCCATCTGCTCCGGCGTGTAACCGCCGAACGGGTGAGCGAGATACATGACGGGCATGTCGAGCGCCGGGAAGATGTCGACCTTCACCGAGCGGACCGAACGGGCGCCGAAGAAGAAGAGGCTCGCGACGATCACGAGGATCGTGATCGGCTTCCGGAGCGCGAGTCGAATCAGATTCATGGCAAGCGGGCCTGGCTGTAGAACAGGTCAAAGTCACCGGCGGCGGCGGCCTTCTGGAGCAGCGCCTGCCAGAGGCCGGCGTAGGCGACGCTGCGATCCGCCTCGGCGCGGTTCAAGGTGTAGAGCGCCTGCTGAATCTCGACGAGCGTCGAGAGGCCGTTGTCGTAGAGGGCCTTCTTCTGTGTGTAGGCGGCCTCGGCGGCGGAGAGCTGGCGCGGCACCTCGCGGACGAACTCGAGCATGTTCGTGATACGCACGTCGGCGAGGCTCGCCTGATTGCGTAATTGCGATTCGAGAAGATCGTGATCGCTCCGCGCCGCCGCGGCTGTCGCCTCCGACGACGCGTTCGCGCCGCGGTTCTTCAGCGGCGACATGAGGTTCCACGACAGCGTAATCCCCACGATGAAGTTCGAGCGATTCGGCCAAACGCCGTCGACGTAGCTCGTCGTGTAGCGACCGTTGGTCGGCGCGTAGTCGAACCCGAAACCGGATGCGCGCAGGTGGTAGGCAGCGCCGAGGTTCAGGCTTGGGCGGATCGACCGCGACGTGGCCTTTGCCAGGGCCTCGGCCTCGTCGACGCGCGACGATTGGTACTGGAGCTGCGGGTTGTCCTCCAGCGACGCTGCAGTCGCGAACCGCGAGGGCGATCGCGATAGGTACGACTCGTCGAGGTCGAACAAGGCCGATCTTTGGTCACGGCCAGGCACCACATCGAGGTAAATGGCGAGCTGGGTCGAGAGGCGCTGCTCGCGATCCCGCGCGTCGACGACGGCAAGCCGTGCACGCGACACCTCTGCCGACGCCGTCTCCCGATCGACCTCTGGAACGAGCCCTGTGCGCGAGCGGGCCTCGACGGCGCTTTCCACCGACGCTGCGCGCTCCAGGTTCGCCCCTGCCACGCGTGTGAGCTGCTGCGCGACGAGCAGATCGAGATAGACACCCGCGACGCGGACCTTGAGGGCGAACCGCTCCTGCTCCAAGTCGGCCTTCGCGCGGCGCACGCTGGCGTCCGCGAGATCGATGCGCGAGTCGACTCGTCCGAACGAGAAGAGCTCCCAATTGAAGGCGAGTAGATAGTTCGCGCCGAACGCAGCGTTGTAGCTCTGCTCCGGGGCGACGGGGCCCGCTGACGAGATCCCTTGAACGCCGATGGGCGTCTGCGGGCCGAACGCGCCGTTGACCGTGCCGAAGCTCTGTTGTGCCGCGGCGGTGACGTCTGGAAGGTAGGCGTCGCGCGCGCCGGTGGCGCGGGCCTCGGCGGCGTCGACTTCGTACCGCTTGGCCTCGAGGCTACGGTAGCGAGAAAGCGCACGAGAAAGCGCCGCATCCAGGCTCACCCGCCCGCCCACGGGTGCTTCTTCGGCGCGCGCGGGCGCCGCGAGCGACAGTAGCGCGCTCGCGAGAATCATCGCGAATAGCCTCTTCATCGTGGTCTCGCGTCGTGCTTCATGCGTGTTATGGCCGCACGCTCAGTACTTCACGACGGCCGCGCCCCGGGCGACGTAGTCGACGAGCGTTGCCATAGCGTTGGGCACGATTTCGACACCAGCGGGATCGAGCTTGTCCTTGGGCACACCCATGTGCTCGAGCGCGACGGCGCATACCTTCACTCGGACGCCTGCGGCGATCGCGTCTCGGACGAAGTCTCCCGTTGTCGTGGGTCGCGCCTTCATCGAGCCGTCGAGCGCGTTCACGCCACGTCCGTAAACGAGGACGACGACCTCCTGCAATTTGTGCTGTTCGGCCGCTGTCTTCGCATGACGGAACACGGAGTTCATCGCCTGGATGTCTTCGATGCCACTCGTCAGCACGAAGACGAGCGCTCGCTGTGTCGCGGGCGCAGAAGGAGGCGTCGCAGCCCGTGGCTGCGCAGAGACGACGAGCGCGGCGGTCGAGCTGACGGCGACCGCAATGAGCGCGGTGATAAACGCTTTTCGAATACGCATTTGGGGACTCCAGGGCAGCGTCGAGAAACGGCGACTCAAAGCGCGGCGGGACACGCCTCACCGCGGACATCCCCGAGCAGGCTCGCGAGACGTTCCGGGGGTAGCTCGCCAACGGCGCGATCCACCTCTCGTCCAGCAGAGTCGACACTCAGAAACGTCGGCACGAAACGCACGCCGTAGCGTGCCGCGAGGGCTTCACCGGCCGGATCATCGACGTGGACGCGCACGATCGTGTCAGCCGCCTTGTCGCAGCGAGCCTCCAGCTCCTTCACGATGGGTGCCATGCGCTTGCAGACGGTGCACTCCGCGCTCTCGAACTCGACGAGTCGCGGTTTTCCCTCGGGCAGCGCGACATCGCCGTGTGCCGCGGAGCCCGCCGGGGCAGCACACGCGCCAGCAGGTCCGCCCTCGCACAGAGCGTTCGATGCCACCGCCGATGGCGAGAGCGCTGTGAGCTGACCGGTTGCGAACGCAATCCCAAGGGCCACGAGCAGCGCGCCCGCGACGCGCTGGAGGGCTGGCGTAGCCGGCATCATGCGGCGCGCCAGACGGATGGCCGTGGGTGCGGCGAAGGCCGCGACGACGAGCGGTGCGCCGAGACCTGCAGCGTAGGCGCCAAGCTGAATCGCTCCCGTGAGCGGACTCGCGCCTGCGCTGGCCGCATAGGTCAATGCAGCGCCGAGCACCGGGCCAACGCACGGCGTCCACCCAGCCGCGAAGGCGAAGCCAAAGAGAAACCCACCCCAAAATCCGCTCGCGACCGGAAGGCGGTGAAGGAGTGGTCGCGCTTCGCGATCGAGCCACGGCAATCGCAAAATGCCGAGGAGCTTCGCACCAAAGAGCGCGAGCAGCGCTCCGGACGCGATGACGAGCGCGCGTTGATAGGATGCGAACAACGCGGCGATCGCCGATGCGCCGGCGCCGAGTGCGATGAGAACGATCGCGAGACCGAGCGCGAAGCCCAGTCCAGCGAGGCGCATGCGACGCTTCGTTGCTGTTGGATCCGCGTCGCCGATCGCTCCCGCGCCACCGAGGGTCGAGAGATAGATGGGGAGCATCGGAAGCACGCACGGCGACGCAAACGTCAGCAGCCCGGCGCCGAAGAGCGCCAGCAATGAACCAATCGTCATGGGTCCTCTCTCGTGGCAGGAACAGTCGTGGCGGGATCAGCGTCCGCCGAGCGCCGGCGCAAGCGCCGTCATGTCTTCGCCGGCCACGGCAAGCATTGGCTGAGCTGCGTTTCTCGCGCAGATCGCGTTGCCGAGTGGTCCCTTCGTGCATCCCACGCCCTCCCCCGCGAGCGTGCGCGCTGCCACTGCGGGGCCCGATTCGGGCGGAGGCACGAACACGGTGATCGGCTTGTCGACGCTCATGTACATGAGCGCAGCCGTGCGCGTGCTTTCGAGGCGGCACAGGCGCGCTCCGAGCAGCCTCGCGCCGGACATCTCCGGCACGGTCACGGCGTAGCCGAGGCCCTGTTCGAGCCAGGCGGCGACCGCGGACGGATCGGACGACTCGAAGTCACAGGGCCGCTCGCGGGCGAAGCCGCTCACGTGATGGGTCACGAGGTCGTCCGCCAATGCCGCGCTCACGCCGCCGTTCGGCGAGCCGACGAGCAGCACTGTGGCTGCAGCGGCGGCGGCCAGCGCCACCGCGATCCCCCAGCGCCGACGCCGAGGTGCGCTCACTTTCAATACGACCGACTCTGCACGCTCGCGAACTCGCTGCGGGACGTTCCCATCCGCCTTCGCGACGAGCGCTCGTCGCACGCCGCCGAGCATATTCACCGCGCGCTGGCACTCTCTGCAGTCCGCGACGTGCGCCTCGATCCGCGCTGCATCTTCCAGCGTTACCTCACCGTCGTGCCACGCCGAGATGTTGTCGAACCAATCGCGGTTGCACCCTGCCATGACGCCTCCTCACACCGTTCCGAGAGTCCCTCAATCAGCGCTAGCCGCGCCCGCGAAAGCCGTGAGCGAACCGTGCCCACCGGACACGCATGGAGCTCGGCGATTTCCTCGTAGGAGAGCTCTTCGACCTCTCTCAAGAGCAGCGCCTCGCGCCACTCTGGAGGCAAGCGCGCCAATGCGTGTTCCACCTCGTCGGCGAAGCCTCGGTTCAGGATCTCCGCCTCGAGATCACCACTCGGCTCCGGCACCGACTCGGTGCCTTTTCCGCCCTCGATCACTTCGAGGCGCTGGCGTGCGCCTCGCATCCCGTTGAGAAAGACCGTTCGCTCGACGCGAAGCAGCCACGCGCGCATGCGCCCCTCATCGCGCAGATCGGTTCGCCGCTCGATCGCCCGGACGATCGTCGCCTGCACCAAATCTTCGGCGTCCTGCTCCGAGCGCGTAAGCCGACGGGCCGCGCGCAAGAGGCTCGGGAGCTCGGCGAGAAGCCGTTCGACGAAGAAGGTGCGGACGGAAGAAGGCACGGGTCGAGTCGGAGGGGAGTCGAAGGACTAGCCGCCCCAACTGCAATGACACAGCGAGCGCCGCGAAAAGTTCCCGGCCGGAAAGCCCGGACCGCTGCCGTTGAGCTTCGGATCAAGAGATCGAAGCGCCTCGGCGCGACAGACTCATTGTCGAGTCTCCGCGTCGCGAAGCCCAGCCGTTGCCGTTACCGAACACATCGCCCGCGCGCTACGCGCGGAATCCGGCCTCCGGCGGGCGAGATGCTCGACCTTCGAGCGCCAAGGTTCGATCGGTCTGCCCGCCAGTCGAAGGCAGAGATTGGCTCGGGTCTCGAGGTGGCGACCCGCGCAGCCTCGATCCACTCTTTCAGAGACGGGCAGGACGTAACCTACGGGAGTTGCATCAGCCATTCTTCGACGCCGTCGTGTCCCGCAATCGGCTCGCCGCTCCGCTGAAAGCCGCACTTCTCCAGCACGCGGACGGAACCAGCGTTCTGAGCTGCAACGAAGGCGTACAGCGGACGTTCCTTCTCCGTTCCCGCGAGGAACTTCACGAGGGCCGCAGTCGCGATGCCTCGACTCCAGTACGCGGAGCCGATCCAATAGCCGACCAGTCGCTTGCCATCTTGCCGCCAGCTCAGGATGTTTCCGACCACGTTGCCGTCGACCACGATGGTCATCTTCTTGCCGTCGGGATTGCCGAGCACTTTCGTGCGCCAGTGTTCCATGAAGACCGCTCTGTCACGCGCTGGGAACGCGGCCATCCGGTTCGCTTCCGGCTCTCGTTGGTGCTCGAAGAAGATCGGAAGATCGTCCTCGGTCACGTCGCGCAGTTGCAAGAACATACGAGAGGCTAACGGGCTCGACGCCGAGTCGCCAGGTGCGACGGGTCGCACACGAGCCGAAGGCTCGTCTCGCACGAGCGCGATTGCGACAAATGCGCCGCGTACCCTCGCCTTCCCACGTGGACGAATTTCGGAGCGCTGATTGCCCAGCGATCATGAGCGAACGACATCGGCAGACCAAGCAGGCGTGGCGAGCGGCTATTGTCGCCTGCGATGCCGCCGGCTCGCGGCCCGCTCTTCGGGGCGACGTGTAATGGTTCGGAGGGTTTCCCGTCTTCAGAGGCGAAGGAGACACCAACCATGACCATCGCATCGACGACGAACTGCAACTGCAAGACCTGCTCGACCCGCGGCTGCGGCTGCTCGAACAAGACGCAGGCGAAGGCCGGCGAATGTTGCTGCGGACCGACCTGCGCGTGCGGACTGGCCTGCGCGAGCAACGCCACGTGCGGTTGCGCCAAGAGCCGTTGACTCAGCCCGGACCGGGCACCTACTTGTGGACCCGAACGGGCTTAGGATGCGCATCCTCGATGCCTTCGCGATGGGGGTTACTGATGCTGCGTGCATGTTCCAGCGGCGGCGGGTCCAGAACGTTTCCGGACCGGAGAGCGCATCACCGGTCGTGCATGGCCTCTCGGCCGGTGATGGCTCGACTCCACCTGCCTGGCACGTGGGAGCTTCTTCTCCTCCTGCTCGCAGCGTGCAGGAAACAGACGATCGCCGTTCAGCCTGCCTGTGATGGTGGTGCATGCACGGATGCAGCGACGACCGCGAGGAGCGAAATCCTGCCTGGCGATACCGACAAGGTGGTCGCCACAGCCAGGGGCGGCAGGCCCACTTCGACGTCCGCAGCCTCGACGTGCGAGCCGCCTGACGACACGTTCACGCTGTTGCCGGCGAGCCGCCATCTGACGTGGAAGTCCTGCTCGCGCGTGGCCTCGGACGGCGGCGAGCCCGGGACGTGGGCCTTCGTCGACGGCGACAAGATCCTGACCGAGGCCGAGATCGCACCTCTTCTCACCGCGCTGCGCGCGCTCGAGCGGTGCTCCACGGACGGGTGTGGATTCGACAAGCCAACCCTCAGCGTGAGGGTGACTACGCCGCGCGGTACGACGACTACTTCGATGACTTCTATGCGTGCTCCAGGCCAGGCGAATACGTCACGGGGATGAATGCCGTGTTCAGGCAGCTCTACTGGCTCACCGCGTCGTCGTTCTGAGCGAGCGAGGCCGGGCCTTCTCCGATCGCGCCGTTCTTTCACCTGAACGCGCTCGACCGACGGTGGCCCGACGATCTTCCTCTTCGACACGTTCGTCTCCTCGGGAGCGACGCAAACCCGGCCCGCGAAAGCTGACTATCTGCTGTTCGCGCGGATGAAGCTCACGAACGCGCGGAGCGCGGCCGGCATGTGGCGACGGCTCGGATAGTAGAGAAACGGTCCGGAGAAGCGTAGCCACCAACGTTCCAGAATCGGCTTCAAGGCGCCGCTCTCGAAGTGCGGCTGTAGCCAGTCCTCGAACGTGTAGATGATACCGTTGCCCGCGATGGTCGCAGCGACCAGGAGATCGGATGCACTTCCGAGATTGCCGACGAGCGGGCCGGGCGGATCGACCTTCAGGACCTCTCCGTCACGCTCGAATTCCCACGGGACGAGCGCGCCGCCCGCAAAGCGAACGCGCAGGCATGCGTGATCGACCAGCTTGCGCGGATGGCTGGGGCGTCCACGCCGTTCGAGGTACGCAGCCGATGCTGCGAGTGCGAAGCGCTGCTCGCGCGGACCGATCGGGACCGCGATCATGTCTTTCTCGAGCCACTCTTCGTAACGAACGCCCGCATCGTAGCCGGCGGCGAGGATGTCGACCCGCTCATCCTGCGCCGTCACTTCGACGCGGATGTCGGGATATGCAGCGAGGAACGACGGCAAGATCCGAGGAAGGACGATCCGCGCCGCCGCGGTGGGAACGTTCAAGCGCAGGGTACCGGCCGGCTGATCGCGAGAGCTCTTCACGACGTCCAGCGCAGATTCGATCTCGGCGAGCGCGGGGCCGAGCCGCTCGAGGAGGCGCGCGCCCGCGTCCGTGGGCGCGACGGTGCGGGTCGTGCGATGAAGAAGTCGAACGTCGAGCGCAGCCTCTAACCTTCGCACAGCCTCGCTTGCGCCCGACGCACTCGCGCCGCTCGCGCGAGACGCCTCGCGGAAGCCGCCGGCGCGCGCCACTGCGGCAAAAACTCGGACGTCGTCGAGGTTCACTGCCATTGTTCGCCTTCCCGTACGGGCCGTGCAGATTCAACCCGATTATCGCACAGCCTGTTGCGGCCTACCGTCGACCTCATGACGAATCTCGCCAAGGTCGGAAGCTTCAAGATTGGCAGTCGCACCGTGAAACGCCTCGGATACGGAGCCATGCAGCTCGCCGGGCCGGGCGTCATGGGACCGCCGAGGGATCGCACTGCCGCGCTCGCCGTTCTGCGCGAGGCGGTGGAGAGCGGCGTCGACCACATCGACACGAGCGACGTGTACGGGCCGCACGTCACGAATCAGATCATCCGCGAGGCGCTCTATCCATATCCGAAGGATCTGGTGATCGTCACGAAGGCCGGCGCAAAACGAGGTCCGCAGGGATCCTGGGAGCCCGCGTTCTCCGCGGAGGAGCTCACGAGCGCGGTCCACGACAACTTGCGGAATCTCGGCGTCGACGTGCTCGACGTCGTGAACCTGCGCGTCATGTTCAACCCGCAGGCCCCTGCGGAAGGCTCGATCGAGGCGCAGCTCTCCGTGCTCATGAAGCTGCAGCGCGAAGGCAAGGTCTGTCACATCGGCCTCAGCAACGTGACTGCGAAGCAGGTGGAAGAGGGGCGCGCGATGACCGAGATCGCGTGCGTCCAGAACCTGTACAACCTCGCGCACCGCCAGGACGACGCGTTGATCGACGACCTCGCCGCGGCGGGCATCGCCTACGTGCCGTTCTTCCCGCTCGGTGGCTTCTCGCGGCTTCAGTCCTCGACGCTGTCCGACGTCGCGCGTCAGCTAGGCGCGTCGCCGATGCAGGTTGCGCTCGCGTGGCTTCTCCGGCGCGCGCCGAACATCCTTCTCATTCCCGGGACGTCGAGCGTCGAGCACCTGCGCGAGAACCTCGCGGCGGCAGATCTCGAGCTGTCCGACGACACGATGAAGGCGCTCGACCGTATCTAGGTCACTTCTCGTTGATGGCTGGAGCCAGGCCACGCTGAAGACCTCGCAGCCGTAGGTGAAGCAGTCTGATCGGTCGCGTGAAGCTTCTGCCGTTGCTGTCCGCGTTGCGTCCTGGGAAGCGCGAGCGCTCTGCGAGGTACGCCCGCGGCGAGCACCATCGCGCCCAGGACCACCGACTGGCGCGAGCTTCTTCGTTCGGCGGCACGTCCAGTGCAGCGAGCCCGCTTCGAAGCCTAAGGAGGATAACGTGAGCACTCCTTCTATTCGGCCTTTCGACGCGCCGAATCGCCAGCAGATCGCCCAAGGGCATCCGCCCGACTGGCGTCCGCCGCGGCCGAAGGACGAGTACGACCTCGTGGTTCTCGGCGGCGGGCCGGCTGGGCTAACCGCCGCCGTCACGGCCGCGAAGGCCGGCCACGCGGTGGCGATGGTCGAACGCAACCTGACAGGCGGCACTTGCGTCAACTTCGGTTGCACACCGAGCAAGGCGCTGCTCCGCGCCGCGCGGGCGGTGCACCAAGCGAAGCGTGGGCAAGAGTTTGGTTACACGCTCGAGGCCGCGCCCCGGGTGGAGTTCGCCGCCGTCATGACGCGGGTGCGGGAGATGCGGGCGTTCAGCGGTAGCTTCGACGCCGTCTCCGTCGCGGCCAGCGCCGGGATCGATGTGTTTCTCGGGGACGCTCGGTTCGCTGGCCGGGACGCCGTAGAGGTGGACGGCGAGCGGCTGCGGTTCCGCAAGGCGCTCGTGGCCACGGGCAGTGGCCCGGCCGTCCCAAACCTGCCCGGTCTGGCGGCGGCCGCGTATCTGACGAACGAGTCCGTGTTCGAGTTGACCGAGCTCCCGCGACGGGTGGTGTGCGTCGGGGCCGGCATCGTGAATTGCGAGCTCGCCCAGGCGCTCGGCCGCCTGGGGAGCGAGGTCGATCTCGTTGGGAGCGGCGAGCGCCTGATGCCGTCCGAGGCACCTGCGGCGTCCGACCTGCTCGCCCGGCGTCTGGCGGCCGAGGGCGTGCGGCTGCGACTGGGCCAGCGGGTCACGTCGGTCGACGGCGAGCGACGACAGGCCGTGCTCGTTGACGGAACGGAGCTGTCGTACGATTGCCTCCTCCTCGCGACCGGCCGCCGTGTACGGGTCGACGGCCTCGGACTGGACGCGGCTGGCGTGAAGTTCGGCCCGCACGGCGTCGAGACCGACGATCAGCTCCGAACGACCAACCCGGCGATCTACGCGGCGGGCGACGTCGCCCAGCCAGCGAAGTACACGCACGCGGCGATCGCGACGGCCAAGCTGGCGGTAACGAACGCGCTCGACGGGGCCGGGAGGCGGCTCTCCGAGCTCGTCATTCCGCACTGCACGTACACGGACCCTGAGGTGGCCCAGGTTGGAGTCACGCCCCAAGAGGCGGAGCGGCGGGGGATGTCCCTCGAGACGCACCGGATGGATCTGTCGATGATCGAGCGGGCCGTGATCGACGGGGCAGCGGACGGCTTCTGCGTCGTCTACACGCACGAAGGCCGGCTGGTCGGGGCGACATACGTGGCGGCGCACGCGGGCGAGTCCGTCCCGCTGCTGACACTGGCCGTGGCTCAGAAGATGACGCCGGGGGAGCTGGCGGCTGTGATCCACTGTTACCCGACGCAGGTGGAGGCGATTCAGCGGGCCGCCGCAGCGAGATGAGCTCACCGGTCCATGACGCGTCGGCCCACTCCTCTCGGGGTAGGAAGCGGTCGCTGAATTGCATCGTGCTTGGTCAACATGAAGGCGAAACTCGACGATGAGAGACGCCAATCGAGAGAATCGCGACGCCACTGGCGCATCGCCCTCGTCATCGCTACCGCGGGCCTTGGCGGAATGGCTGCGGTCGATGCGCATGCCGTCGGCGTGTTCGATGCCGCCAACAGCATGAGCGCGGGCAAGGGTGAGCACGTGGCGCAGATCTTCGCGAAGCCGCTGGCGAACGTGCCGGGAAAGACCCTCACGGCGCTCACGGTCGACTACGCGCCCGGGGGCGTCTCGCCCCCGCATCATCACGCCAAGGAGGCGGAGGTCTTCGCCTACGTCGTCGACGGCGCCGTGCGCTCGAAGGTGAACGACGAGCCCGAGCGAGTCTACGAGGCCGGTCAGTTCTGGTACGAGCCGCCCGGCGCCGCTCACGCCGTCAGCGCGAACGCCAGCACCACCGAGCCCGCCCGCATCCTCGCTGTCGTCATCGCCGACGACGGCGTCGAGCTCACGATCGTCGACCGCTAGCCTCCAGCGTCAAGCGCCTCGGGGCCGACAACGAGCTCACGTTCGTCTTCGCGCACTCGACGAGCGGGGCGCTGTACCTGATCCATCTGGGCGACGCCGGCAAGTACGTTCGCTGGCTCTTCGGCTGGCAAGATAGTTCTGAGGAAGGAGAGCGAGATGCTCACGGTGCGGCTGCACCCCGACGGCCTTCGCGTGGAGGAGACACCCACGCCCCAGCCAAGTGAGGGAGAGGTCCTCGTTCGCGTCCACGCCGCGGCCATCACCCGGGATGAGCTCGAATGGCCGACCGGCCGCCTCCCGGCGATCCCGTCCTACGAGCTCTCCGGCGTCGTCGTCGACACCGGCGAGGAGGTCTACGGCCTCACGCCCTTCGACCGCGACGGCGTCGCCGCCGAGTACACGGTCGTGCCGGTCGCTGTGCTCGCGCCGAAGCCGGCTTCGCTGAGCCACGTCGAGGCGGCGGCCCTGCCGATGCCCGGCCTCACCGCGTGGCAGGCGCTGTTCGACCACGGCCGCCTCCAACGTGGCGAGCGCGTGATCATCACCGGGGCGACCGGCGGCGTTGGTCATCTCGCGGTGCAGCTGGCTCGTCATGCCGGCGCGGAGGTCGTCGAGAACGGATCCGCCGACCTCGTGTTCGACACCGTAGGCGGGCAACTCCCCTCCGGCGACCGCGTCGTCACGATCGCGGCGGAGGCTCCCGGCGCCGACTACTTCGTCGTCGAGCCGAACCGCCGGCAGCTGATAGAGCTCGCGCGGCTTGCGGATGCAGGCGACCTTCGGCCGGCCGTCGACTCCACCTTCCCGCTCGAGCGCGCGCTCGAGGCGTTCGACCGCCTCACAGCCCGGGGCAAGCATGGCAAAGTCGTGATCGATGTCGCGCGCGGATAGAGCGCCACGTTCGCCGCGCTGCACGAGAGCGGGTGCTTCGTCACCGGCAGAAGCCCTCGGGGATGCCGGCTCCGCGGGCATCCTCGAGCCCTCGGCTTCCACGCGCTCGCGACGACGAGCTCCGGCTTCGCCTTCACGCTCGCGAGCTCGAAGGTGGCGCGACCCTCGAAACGTCGCCGCGCTCTTTCTGGTCGTGGACTGTAGTTCTTCGAACGCGAGTAGCCTGCGAAGCAGTCGGGGCACGGCACGCGCCCTCCGCCCGCGTGTAATGGTTCGGAGGGTCTCCCGTCTTCAGAGGCGAAGGAGATACGAACCATGACCATCGCATCGACCACGAACTGCAACTGCAAGACCTGCTCGACCCGCGGGTGCGCCTGCTCGACCAAGACGCAGGCGAAGGCCGGCGAATGTTGCTGCGGCCCTGCGTGCGCGTGCGGACCGACGTGCGCGTGCAACGCCACCTGCGGCTGCGCCAAGAGCCGGTGACTCGCCGGCGCGCTCTACCAGGGCGGACGCAAGCCCAGCCCCATGAAAGGGAACCCCTCGCAGGACCGGCGAGGGGTTTCGGGGGCGTCCCCACGTGGACGAATTTGGAACCGCGTGCGTCGCGCTTGTGGCCGCCTGGCCAACGGCTTTCTTCGGTTGGCCTTTGCCTTTGACGTTCGAGGAAGCCGCGACCGTCTTCGCCGATCCACTGGCGAAGGTCCGGGGAGACCGGAGCGCTGCGCATGACGAGCACCGGATGCAGATCATGGGTTATTCTCTCTTCGGGCGACTTCTTCTTGTCGTTCATATTGAGGTCGAGGATGACACGACGATCCGCATCATCTCCGCGCGCACGCTCGATCCGAAAGAACGACGTCGTCTCGAGGGCGACTAGCTGGCGCCCGAACCCGTACGCGAAGCGGATCTCGGCTTCCGACCGCCGCCTTCTTGCAATGAAGGCGCTCCCTGCAGAGCTCGGCCCCGAGTTTGCCATTCTCGCCCCCGACGTCGCGAAGGCCTTTCCCGACTCCGAATCCGTGAACGCTGCCCTTCGTGCCGTGCTCGAGGCGGCGAAGACCGTCCGCAAGGCCGGCCCCAAAAAGCGCACCAGGGCGGCGTAGGTCTTCATGCTTCAGAGGGTGGAACGCGTCGCGCTCGACTCCCGGCTGGAACTGCACGCCGAGCACACCTGCTGGACGTACAACGAGGACTCACGATCCTACACATCTTCACTTGCAAACTCGCTGCCCGAGTGATCAAAGGGCGACGTGAAAGCGCCAGTCGCCTCGAGAACTATCGACCACGATCTCACCAACGCCCACTTTGGAGACCGGCG
>JAEXCN010000119.1 GCA_023402175.1 Pseudomonadota bacterium
TCGGCGGCGAGCTCGCGCTCGCCCTGCACGACGTGGATCTCGAACCCCGTCTGGTTGTCTTCCTGCGTCGTGTACGCGGCGCGCGCGGCAGCGGGCGTCGTCGTGTTGCGCGGGAGGATCCGGTCGACGACGCCGCCGCCGACTTCGATGCCGAGCGAGAGCGGGATGACGTCGAGGAGAAGGATCTCGTCGCCCGTCGACTGGCCGGAGAGCAGATTGGCCTGGAGCGCGGCGCCGAGGGCGACGACCTCCTCGGGATCGATGTCGCCGAGCGGCTCCTTGCCGAACATCTTCGCGACGTAGCTGCGGACCGCCGGGACGCGCGTGGCGCCGCCGACGAGGATGATGCCGTCGAGCTCCTCCGGCTTCATGCCGGCGTCCTTGAGCGCGCGGCGGCAGGCAGCGCCGGCCCGGGCGAGAAGCGGCTGCACGAGCTCGTCGAAGCGGGCCCGCGTGATCGAGAGCTGGGCACTCCCGTTCGATTTCGCGAACGGGCTGTCGAAGTCGACGACCTGCGCGTCGGTGAGGCCGTGCTTCACGCGGCGTGCGAGGTCGAGGACGACGCGCACCTCGCTCGGCGAGGCCTTCGCCGGATCGCGCTCGGTGAGCCGGAAGATCTCTTCGGCGAGCGCGCGATCCATGTCGTCGCCGCCGAGCTGGCTGTCGCCGCCGGTCGAGCGAACCTGGAAGACGCCGTCGTCGAGGACGAGGATCGTGACGTCGAACGTTCCGCCCCCGAGATCGTAGACGGCGAACTTTCCGTTCTGCTTCTTCTCGAGGCCGTACGCGAGCGCGGCGGCCGTCGGCTCGTTCAGGAGGCGCAGGACCTCGAGTCCTGCGAGCCGCCCGGCGTCCTTCGTCGCTTGCCGCTGGGCATCGTCGAAGTACGCGGGGACGGTGATCACCGCGCCGCCGACGCTTCGGAGCTCGTCTTCGGCGAGCCGCCGCAGCGCACGCAGGATCTCGGCGCTCACCTCGACGGGCGTGACGACCTTCTTGCCGACATCGAAGCGGACGACGTTCGGCTCGCCGTCCTTCGGCGGGAGGAATGCGTACGGGCCGAGGCGGCGCGTCTCCGGATCGTCGCCGCCGCGCCCCATGAAGCGCTTCACGCTCACGATCGTCTCGCGCGGATGCTCGGCGGCGCGGAGCTGCGCATTGCGACCGACGACGACCTCACCGCTTTCGCCGTAGTGGACGACGCTCGGGAGGAGCGCAGTCTGGTCGCAGTCCTTCACAGTCGTCGGCCGATCGTTCTTCACGTACGCGACGATCGAGTTGGTCGTGCCGAGATCGATCCCGATCGCCTTCGGAGGCGCCTTCGGGTCGAAGATCTCGAGGAGGCCCGCACCGGCGCTCATGGCGACACCCCGCTGGCGGCGTGCGCTTCACGCTCTTCGGCCTCTTCTTCGATCGCCTCGACCTCGTCGAGGAAGCGTCGATAGAATCGGAGCTCACCCAGGAGCGGCAGCAGCTTACCGAGCTCGTCCTTCGAAGGTGTGCCGTTCGCAAACCCCGCGGTGAGCTTCTCTTCGGCGCTGCGCGCGCGGAGCGCCATCTTCGACGCGAGCGCACGCACCTTCGGGAGATCGCGCGCGGCGCGCGACTCGGCCAGGGCCTCGCGTTCCTCCATCACGTCCATCAGGAACGCGGGGCTCGCCTTGGGCTCGTTCGCCTCGCCGACGGCGATCCCTTCCACGCGGAAGAGCGCCTCGGCGCGGCGGATCGGGTCACGCAGGGTGCGCCATGCCTCGTTGACGTTGGCGGCTTTCTCGAGCGCAGCGCGACGCTCGCTCGGGCCGGACTGAGCGAACTTGTCCGGATGAAGCGCACGCGACAGCTCGCGGTGTGTCTTCTCCAGCGCCTGGAGGTCGAGGTCGAAACGGCGTGGAGCGCCGAGCGTCGCGAAGGGATCCATGAGGGAAGCTCCAGGCTCCGGGCTTCAGGCTCCAGGGAGAGAGGCGGAGTCCGTTGCGGCAGAGCCTTGGGCAGATGGTGGTTGTGGCGTGATGGGTCTGAGTGCGCGAGCGGCTCGAGGTTCGTGCTTCCTGAAGCCTGAAGCCTGAAGCCTGATCAAACCGTGAACGACGTTCCGCAGCCGCAGGAGGACTTCTCGTTCGGGTTGATGAACTTGAAGCCCTGCCGCATGAGCGTCTTCTCCCAGTCGAACGTGGAGCCGTTCAGGTAGATGAGGCTCTTCTTGTCGACGACGATGCGCACGTCCGACCCGTCGGTGGCCTTCAGGTCGTAGACGACGTCGCGAGCGCGCGGCTCGCCGTCGTGGAACTCGACGACGTACGAGAACCCGGAGCAGCCGCCACCGCGGATGCCGACGCGGAGCGCCGTTCCCGGAACGTTGCGCTTCTGGATCTGCACGCTGACCGCATCGACCGCGCCCTGCGTGATGTTGATGCCGAGCTTCTTCGAAGCGGGCATCTGCTCGGACGGCGCGCCGCTCGAGGAGGCGGGGACCGCGGACGTCGGTGCGGGGCTGTGCTGGGTCTCGTTCATCTCGACTTCTCTCTGTTCTCTTCATTCTCTCGTCGCCACCGACGCGCGGCGTCGACGAACCGGGACTTCAGCTCCCGTTGGCGCGCTTGGCCGCCTGCTTCGCGCGGTAGTCGGCGATGGCGCTCTTGATCGCGTCCTCGGCGAGAACCGAGCAGTGGATCTTGACCGGCGGCAGGTTGAGCTCGTTGACGATGTCGACGTTCTTGATCGCCTCGGCCTCTTCGACCTTCTTGCCCTTGATCCACTCGGTCGCGAGCGAGGACGACGCAATCGCCGAGCCGCAGCCGAACGTCTTGAACTTCGCGTCTTCGATCACGCCGTCATCGCTGACCTTGATCTGAAGGCGCATGACGTCGCCGCACGCAGGCGCGCCGACGAGGCCGGTTCCGACGTTCGGGTCTTCCTTGTCGAGGGTTCCGACGTTGCGCGGGTTCTCCGCGTGTTCGATGACTTTATCGCTGTAGGCCATGGTCTCTGTCTCCCGAGTCTCGTTGCGTCTTCAGTGAGCGACCCACTGGACGCTCTTGAGGTCGATCCCCTCCTTGTACATCTCGTACAGGGGGGACATGTTCCTGAGGTGCTTGACCTTGTCGATGACGAGGTCCGCCACGTAATCGATCTCCTCTTCGGTCGAGTAGCGGCCGAGGCCGAAGCGGATGCTCGAGTGCGCGAGCTCGTCGCCGACGCCGAGCGCGCGGAGGACGTAGCTCGGCTCGAGGCTCGCGGACGTGCACGCCGAGCCGGAGCTCACGGCGACGTCCTTGATCGCCATCATCATCGCCTCGCCTTCGACGAAGTTGAACGAGACGTTGAGGTTGCCCGGGAGCCGATGCTCGAGCGAGCCGTTGACGTACACCTCTTCGAGCGACGACATGAGCTTGTTGCGGAGGCGCTCGCGGAGCGCGAGCAGGCGCTCCCCCTCCTCCTTGCCTTCCTTCAGCATGATCTCGGCGGCCTTGCCGAACCCGACGATGCCCGGGACGTTGAGCGTGCCCGAGCGCATGCCGCGCTCGTGGCCGCCGCCGTCCATCTGGGCGACGAGGCGGACGCGCGGCTTGCTGCGACGGACGTAGAGGCCGCCGACGCCCTTCGGGCCGTACATCTTGTGCGCGGTG
>JAEXCN010000217.1 GCA_023402175.1 Pseudomonadota bacterium
AGACAGCGAAGTACGGCGATCTCTCGCGCGGCCCGCGGATCGTCGACGCGAACGTGCGTGCTTCGATGAGGGCGATCCTCGAAGAGATCCGCTCGGGCGCCTTCGCGACGGAGTGGGTGCTCGAAAATCAGGCGGGGCGTCCTCGTTACGAGAGGCTCCTTGCGCGCGACCTCGCGCACCCTATCGAAAAGGTCGGTGCCGTCCTCCGCGCCCGGATGCCGTGGCTTGCGCGACCCACCGAAAAGGAGGCGGCCACATGAACGGCGCCGATCTCCTCGTGCGCGCGCTCGAACGCCAAGGTGTCGACGTGCTGTTCGGCTATCCGGGAGGAGCGATCCTTCCGTTCTACGACGCGCTCGTCGGCTCACGGCTGCGTCACATCCTCGTGCGCCACGAGCAAGCCGCCGCCCTCGCAGCCGATGGCTATGCTCGCGCAACGGGTCGAGTCGGTGTCTGCGTCGCGACGTCGGGGCCGGGCGCGACGAATCTGGTCACCGGCATCGCCAACGCAGCGCTCGACTCGGTTCCCATCGTTGCCGTGACCGGACAAGTGCCGACCAGCTTGATGGGAACGGACGCGTTCCAAGAGGTGGACATCTTCGGCCTCACGATGCCGATCGTGAAGCACAGCTTCCTCGTGCGGAAGGTCGCCGATCTCCCGGGCGTGGTCGCGGATGCGTTCCGAATCGCGATGTCGGGACGCCCGGGCCCCGTGCTCATCGACGTTCCGAAGGACGTCGCCAACACCGATGCTGCCGGACTCGATCCTTTCGGCCCATCGCGCCCGACGCCTTCGCCCGCGCTCTACGATGAGGAGCTCGAACGAGCACGCGAGCTCCTCCGCAAGGCCGAGCGCCCTGTTGCGTACGTCGGCGGCGGCGTTGCGATGGGACGAGCGGTCGAGGAGCTTCGCGCGTTCATCGCCACCACCGGGATGCCCGTGGTGACGACGCTCAAGGGCATCGGAGCCGTCGACGGTACCGATCCGCTCCTGCTCGGCATGCTCGGCATGCACGGCTCACGCGCTGCCAACCTCGCCGTCCAGCGTTCGGATCTGCTGGTCTGCCTCGGGGCGCGCTTCGATGACCGCGCCACGGGCAAGCTCGATGGATTCGCGCCAGAGGCCCGCGTGATCCACGCCGACGTCGATCCCGCCGAGGTCGACAAGCTTCGTCGTTCCGACGTCGCGTTGGTGGGCGATCTGCGCATCGCGCTCCGCGCCCTCACGATTCCGCTGGAACCCCGCGCATGGCGGTCGTCCTGTCTCGCAGAGAAAGAGCGCGAACGGTTGCCGGCACCTCCGCTCCGAGCCGTCGATGGGCCACGACTCCTTCGCAACCTTTCGGACCGACTCGATGACCGCACGATCGTGACGTGTGACGTCGGCCAACACCAGATGTGGGTCGCGCAGCACGTGAAGTTTCGACGTCCCGAGCTTCACCTCTCGAGTGGCGGCCTCGGAACGATGGGCTACGGGCTGCCTGCCGCGGTCGGCGCGCAGCTCGGTCGGCCCGACGCGCGAGTGGTCGCCGTCAGCGGCGATGGCTCGTTCCTCATGAACGTGCAGGAGCTCGCGACGATCAAGCGCTACTCGCTTCCGGTGAAGATCCTCCTGTTCGACAACCAAGCGCTCGGCCTCGTACGCCAGTGGCAAGAGCTCTTTCACGGAGAGCGGTACAGCGAGATCGATCTCTCGGACAATCCCGACTTCGTCCGCGTCGCCGAAGCGTTCGGAATCCCCGCGATGCGGATCGACCAGGACGACCAGGTCCCGCTGGCCATCCGTCGCGTCCTCGACGAGCCGGGCCCGCTGCTCGTCCACGTGATCCTCGACCAAGGGACGATGTGCTGGCCGCTCGTGCCACCGAACAAGACCAACGCCGAGATGTTGAACGGAGAAGGACCATGACGCACGAATTGAAGTTCGACGTCTCACGCGTGGAAGGCGTTCTCGTGCGCCTTCTCGGACTCTCGGTGCGACGAGGATACGAGCCCATCGAGGTGGTCGCCGTACCCGCCGGCGACGGCGTCCTCGCCGTTCGGATGCGTGTGGAGAGCGCGCGCGCCGTGGCGGGACTCGTTCAGCAGCTCGAGAAGCTCCACGACGTCCGACGGGTCGAAGTGAGGGAGGTCGGATCATGACGTCTCGACTGCCCGACGTCGCCGACGTTGCCGCGGCGATGTCACGCGTTCGCCCATTGCTCGCGCCGACACCGCTCGTTCGCTCCGAGCGGTTCGACGCATGGCTGAAGCTCGAGACTCTGCAGGTGACCGGCTCGTACAAGGTTCGCGGCGCATCGAATGCGATGCTGGTTGCGCTCGCGGATGGGGACCGGAGGCCGATCGTGGCAGCTTCCGCGGGCAATCATGCGCGCGGCGTGGCCTGGGCGGCGCATCGCCTGGGGCTCGCGGCCCACACGGTGGTGCCAGTCGCCGCGCCGCTCACGAAGGTCCGTGGAACGGAGGCGCTCGGGGCGAAGGTGATTCGCTTCGGGTGCTCTTACGAAGAAGCGCAGGACCACGCCATGTTGCTCGCACGCGAGAACGGCTGGCGCTTCCTTCCGGCGTTCGACGACGCGGACGTCATCGCGGGACAGGGCACGGTCGGATGGGAGTTGCTGGAGCTATTGCCGGACGTCGTGCTGGTCCCGCTCGGCGGCGGAGGTCTCGCCGCAGGCATCGGGGTGGCACTCAAGTCGCGAGGTGTGAAGATCGTCGGCGTTCACGTCGACGGCCTCGATGCCATGGCTCGCGCGCTCGCGGGCCAAGCTCCACTCGACGATGCTCCCAGCACGATCGCGGACGGGGTTCGCGTTCGAACCGTCGGCCACCTGACGCGTAGCATCTGCGCGGACGTGCTCGACGACATCGTTACCGTCCCCGAAGCGCTCGTTCGGAAGACCGTCGTCGACCTCGCCGCATTCGACCGCGTCGTCGCCGAAGGAGCCGGCGCCCTCGCGTGCGCGGCGCTCGAGCGCGTGAAAGCCCGGCGAAAGGTCGCGGTCGTGTCCGGCGGAAACATCGACCTCGAAACGCTCGCGGCGCTCACGCGAGACATGGAGGACAGGGCTCACCACGCGTGCGCAGCGAGCTGACTCGGCGCACTCGCTTCGGCCCCGAGTCGACCTAATCTTGGGGCCATGCGGATCTTCTCTTCACACGGCACGCGCGCGCGCAGCGCGATGCTCGTCGGACTATGCCTGGTCCTTGCGGCCTGTGAGCGCTCGGGAAGGTCGCCGAGGGCATCGGAGGCTGCGATGTCGACGGCGCGCTCGAGCCCGCGCGCGTGGACGACGAGCCTCGATCGCGACCATCCGCTCGTCGGCCGGATCTGGAGCGTGCGCGAAGGGCGCTTCGTCGACGAGCGGGCGATGCTCGGCGCGCTGCGCGGATACGTGCTGCTCGGCGAGAAACACGACAACCCCGATCATCATGCGCTCCAGGCCGAGATCCTGCACGCGCTCGTCGATGCGGGCGCGAAGCCCGCCGTCGCCTTCGAGATGTTCGACGTCGAGAAGCAGCCCGCGATCGATGCGGCGCGCCGAACGTCGCGTGACGCGGCGAGCCTCGCGGAAGCCGTCGACTGGGAGCATTCTGGCTGGCCACCGTGGCGTTACTACGCGCCCATCGCGCAGGTCGCGCTCGATGCCGACCTGCCGATCGTAGCCGCGGGCCTCTCGACTGCGAAGATGCGCGCGATGATGAAGCCGTCTGCGGAGGGCGCATCAACGGCGCTCGACGAAGGCGAGCCGTTGACCTCCGAGCAGCGCGCGTCCTTGACGGAGGAGCTCCGCGCGAGCCACTGCGGGAAGCTGCCGGAGACGATGCTCCCGGTCATGATCCGCATGCAGCGCGCGCGAGACGTCGCGATGGCGAAGGCGCTCGCCACGAACGTCGACGCGGCACATTCGGTCGGCGTGCTCATCGCAGGAACCGGGCATACGCGAACCGATCGCGGCGCCGCGCTCGATCTCCGTGCGCGCGATCCGGGACGTCCGATCGCGAGTCTCGCCTTCGTCGAGGTCGAACGAGGGAAGGACGGGCCCGCTGCCTACGCGTCGCGGTGGAACGCGACCAGGCTGCCGTTCGACTTCGTCTGGTTCACGCCGCGTGCAAACGACGAGAACCCGTGCGCCGCGTTCGCGCACTGAGCGCCTTCATTGCGGGTGGGACGCAAGGAGGTGAGTCGGGTGCACCTCATTTCGGCCCTGAGTCGTTCGCGCCTCAACGATACGGGCGTGCCGTTCGCGAGAGCGACATCGCGACGATGTGCGCGAGGACGTCGAAGCTCGCAGACGACGACATCGCGAGGTGCTTCGGGCCTGCTGCGACGACCGTCGTGTTCGCACGCACCGAGAGGAGCCGCGCGTCGAACGCCGCCCACGGCGCGAGCTCGCGCAGGGTGCGCACGAGCACCTCGAAGTTCTCCATCTTCGAGATCTTCATGTCCTGCGCGAGGCCGTCGTATCGGAGCTGCGTGGATGCGAGGAGCCAGGGCGCGGCGTCCGCACGAAACACGTAGAGCACCGGCTCGCGCTCGTGTGTCACGCGTGTGGACTCCTTCTCTGCGGTCTTCGTCGCGAGGAGCCCGCCGGTGAGCGCCACGCGCCCGATGCTGATCTTGCGCTGCCGATCGACGACGACGTCCTCGGTGCGCGTCACATGTGTGGCGCGGACGAGCGCGGTCACCGCCGCGAGCGGCAATCGTCGCTCCTCGCCCTGACCGATGCCCACGAAGTCTCCGGCCTCGAGGCGAAACGCCTTCGGACGGAACATGTCTTCGCTCGCGGTCACCGCATCGAGGTCACAGTGGGCCGCATCGTGGCCGCGCGACCGGAGCTTGCCGACCACGTCGATCGCGCGGGCGCGATCCTCGGTGCGGAGCACGATGACGGGCATCGGCGCCCGCAGCATCACGCTGGTCTCGTATGCGGTGAGCCCGAGGTCCGCCGCGAGCCGCGGAGCCTCTTCTTCGACGCTGCGTCCCAGCGCGACGATCGCGACGACGTCCACGTTCGAAGCTTAACACCCGTCCCGTCGTCAGGCGGCGCGCAGTGTGAGCACGACCACGGCCGGAGCGACGCCGAGACGGATCGGCGGGCCGGTCGTGCCGAGACCGGGATGGACGTAGAGCGTCGAGTCCTTGTCCTTGTAGATGCCGATGTGGAAGTGATGCGCGAGCTTCGATGCGTTGATCCAGCGCGCGAGGAACGGCACCGCGATCTGGCCGCCGTGCGTGTGGCCGCTGAGGACGAGGTCGACACCGCGCTTCGCGATCTGCGGGAACTTGTCGGGATCGTGCGCGAGCATCACGGTCGCGACGTTCGCGGGCTGGTGCTTCAGTGCGAGGTCCAGGTCGGCGCGTCGCGTCCAGGTGTCGTCGATCGCGGCGATGTAGAGCCGCGCGCCATCGTGCTCGACGACGACGCCTTCGTTGCGCAGCACCTTCGGCCCGCGCGCGCGGATGAGGGAGATGAGCGGCTCGCCCTCGCCGAAGTAGTCGTGGTTGCCCATCGAGCAGAAGACGCCGTCGCGGGCGCGCAGCCCGCCGAGCACCTCTGCGATGGACTCGTGGAACGCGACGCCGCTCGTCACGAGATCTCCGGTGACGGCAACGGCGTGCGGTTTCTCGGCGTTCGCGCGCTCGACCCAGCGCTTGGCCCACCACGGAGGCGTGAGCGCTCCGATGTGCAGATCGGACAGGTGGACGATGCGGTAGCCGTCGAGCCGCCGGTCGAGCCCGCGAACAGGCACCTCGACGCGACGAGTGATGAAGAACCAGCGTCGGAACGTCACGCCGTAGCCGCACACGAGCAGCCCGAGCGCGTACGTCCACATGAAGAAGCCGCCTGACGGGCCGATCGGCACTCCGCGGATCGCGTCGACCACCGGTTCGCCGAGCAGGTAGACGATCGACGGCACGAGACAGAACACGCACGCCGACCAGTGGATGTAATACGGAACGTCGAAGAGGAACGTCGGCGCGAACGGACGCGGCTGGTCGTTGGCGATGTGCTCGGCCCGACCGAGGAAGAGGTAAACCCCGATCGCCCCCGCGATCAGCGCGACCGTCCATGCGACGAGCGCCGTCGCACCGAGCCGCCGAGCGAGCTCTGCTGCGCCAACGACGAAGGGCAGATGGCAGACCATCGTGATCCCGAGCACGATGCGGCGAAACCGCGACATGCGCGGGCGTTTTCCGATCGCCTTCGCAGCCGCGTGCGGAGGCGGAACGCTCTTCAAGCTCGTCCGATGTCCTTCGGGCGGATGAGTGTCTTCCGCGGTGGACGAAGCGGATGGCGACGAGGATGCGGACATGGGGAATGAACCGGCGGCGAGCGGCATGCCTGCTGCGCCGAACCGGCCCTTTTCCTACTACGCGATCCGTCCCTCGACCACCGTTCCGTCGTCGCCAATCGCGCGCACGGTGCGTGGCCCTGCGGCGACGGCGATCATGCTCGAGGTCACGCCGATGTCGCCGCTCATGCGGACCCAGCTGCTCGAGCCGTTGGCTGACGAGCGGCGAACGAGGCGCGCCTGCGCGGAGCCTGCCCATGCTTGACCGTCGTCCGACGTCGTCAGCGAGAGCAGGTCGCGCGTCGTCTGCACGGCCTCGAGCTGTGCGTCGAGCTTCGGTCCGAGCGACAGCGCATGCCCGCCGACGCCGACGGTGACCGCACCTCCGTCGGGAAGTGGCGCGATCGCGAGGAGGTGTCCTCCGCAGATCGAGGAGACGAACTCGACGACGCCGAGCTCGACGCGCACGATCGCGCCCCAGTCACCGCAG
The DNA here is from genome assembly GCA_023402175.1 of Pseudomonadota bacterium. GTDB lineage: Bacteria > Myxococcota_A > Polyangia > Polyangiales > Polyangiaceae > Labilithrix. The sequence goes on from JAEXCN010000217.1 coordinate 6,788, forward strand.
GCGACGAGCTGTCCGTTGCTCAGCCGCGCGACGCCATGAAGACGCGCGGTGCTCATCGCATCGCCGACGACGGTGACGCGATCGCCGTTGAACTGCGTCACGACTCCGGCCGTCTTTTCGGGGACGGAGCGTGGAGCAGTGCCGCGATACGGACGCTCGCCGACGAGTGTCGTGACGCCGTTGTCCTCGACGAGCGCGCCGAGGAAGGAGATCTCGGGATCGGGCACGCGCCAGATCGTCGTCGCGCCGCCGAGCACGTGGCGCGCGACGAAACCCCCTTCGCCGAAGAGAAGGACGCTGCCGTCGCGCATCGAGCGAAGGCCTCGGAGCGCGTTGGTCGGGACGTGGCTCGGGAGCGACACCGGCATCCACGCGCCGCGCTCCCAGCGAACGAGCCCCGAAGCGCCAAGCGCGATCGCTGCGTCAGCCGTCGGGGTGAACACGACGTTTCGGATCGCCTTCGCCCCGAGCGGCGCGGTGAGCAGCGCCCACGTCCACGCGGCGGGGTTCGAGGCCTGCGCCTCTGGAACGCGCTCGTGATTCGCGCGCACGTCGCGCGTTCCGACCTCCATGCGCGGCGTCGAAGGCGCCTGCACGAAAGGTTGGTTCTCGCTACGGATCCGCA
>JAEXCN010000303.1 GCA_023402175.1 Pseudomonadota bacterium
TCGCTGCTCCCACGCACGGAGAGGGGCGTCGAGCCGTACGACGAGCCCGTCGAAGTCGCCCCCGCACCGGCGGAGCCGCGAAGGCCCTCGGCCACCGAAGCGAGGGATCCACACGACGAACGACGACCGCCGCCGGTGCCTGCTCCACCATCAAGCTCCAGCATTCGCGTCGCGCTCGCGGCGCGGCTCGAAGCAAACGCGGCCGTTTCCAGGCTCGTTGCTGACGTCGGCCTTTTTGTCGAAATTGCCACGAGTCCGCCGATCGCCCGCCTCCCCTGGCTCGCACCAGCGCTGCGTGTCGGCGGCAAGCACAGCTCGACGCGCCGTATCGATGTCGGCAACACCGACGTGGCGATCGTGTGGAAGGCTGCGGTGCTCGAGGCTTGTCCGGTACGCGTCCCGCTAGCGGAGCGCCTTCTCTTGGATGCGTGCGCGACCGGTAGCGTGGGGCTGCTCTCCGTCGATGCACCGACCGCACCGAGGCCGACGTTCCATCGACGCCCTTGGATTGACTACGGAGGGCTCATCGCGGCGCGGTGGCTCGCGGGACGTGATCTCTTCTTCGAGGCGGCAGGGGGTTTGGCATTCCCGATCCTCCGCGATCGCTTTCGCGTCGAGCCGGGCGGGCTCGCGACGCTCGCTCCACCGGTGGGCTGGTCACTGGCTGTAGGGGGCGGATGGCGCTTCTGAAAGGAATGTGATCAAAACCCGGCCCGACCTGTATTGATACCCATGGCGGCCGTTGCCCCCGCGCTGACGAGAACCGAAGATCCGCTCGAGCGCACGGCACTCACGGAGGACGACGAAACGCGCCTTCGCGAGGCGGCGAAGAGGTACTTCGCCGACGTCTGGCGCTTCCTCCGGCGTCTCGGCGTTCCGGACGTCGCACTCGACGACGCGGCGCAGGAAGTCTTCCTCGTGGCGATCCGTCGCTTCGCGGACATCCGACCGGGGGCGGAAAAATCGTACCTCCTCGGGACGGCGGTCCGTGTCGCGAAAGTTCACGGGCGCAAGCATGCGCGCGAAGAGCTCCTCGCCGATCCGGACGACGAACGCACCGAGCCTGCCACGTTCTCCACGCCGGAAGACTCGGTGCATCAGATGCAGGAGCATGCACTGCTCATGCAGCTCCTCGAGGGATTACCCGACGATCTCAGAACAGTGTTTGTGCTCTTCGAGATCGAGGGAGAGTCCGTCGTGAGCATCGCGACCGCACTCGAGATACCGCAGGGCACGGTCGCGTCGCGGTTGCGCCGCGCGAGGGAAAAATTCGAGCTGCGTTTGGCGCGGCTCCAAAGCCGAATGCGAGAGGAAACGTGAAAGCGCGCGAGCGACTCGTCGAAAGAAATGCGCTCTTCGGTAGACTCGTGGCCGGGGACAATCGCGAAGAGCCTCGGCCGGAGGTCCTCGAGGATCTGCTGCGAAAGCTACCCGCCTCCGGGAGTACCGCGCGAGCGGCAGTCCGCACGCCTGCACGACGGCTGCAGCAATGGGTCCCCCTCGCGACACTTGCGGGATGTCTCGCCGCGAGCGCGCTCGTCGCCGAGCAGAGCGTGCGCCGGTCATCCGAAGGCATGGCGACGGCGGCGCCGACGATGGCTCCTTCGCCGACGGTAGCTCCTTCGCGCAGCGAACGTGCGGAGCCTGCCGAGCCGCAAGAAGCGAGCGCCGTCCCGACGGCTCACATCGACGACCTCCCGTCCGCGGCTGCGACGTCGATGTCCGCTTCTTCGAAACGGGAGCTGCCGGGGACCGACGGGCGGCGTGAAATCGAGCTCATCATCACGGCGCGCGAGGCGTTGACGAAACTCGAAGTCGACCGCTGTCTCGCCGCCGTGGCGGAGTACGAGAGCGCATTTCCGAGAGGGCAGTTCGTGCTCGAGGCGAAGATCATGCGCATCGAGGCGGTCGCGGCGCGTGGGGACAGCGAGCGCGCCCGCGCGCTCGCACGCGACTTCCTCGCGAAGAATCCGTCGAGCCTCTACGACGACCGCGTCCGTTCACTCCTTGCGTCCTTGGAGGAGCGATGAGCTCGAATTCCCCCCAAAGACTGGTCGAGAGCTCGAACCGTAGTCTGAAAGGCCGTGCCGGTCGTCTCGCTCTCGGACTTCCCTTGCTCGGTGTGCTCGTCTTCGCGTGCACGTCCCCCGTCCGCGACGACATCGTCATCGGGGGATACTCGGGCGATCAGAGCTTCGGTGCCACGGACGCGAGCGCCGCGGCGCCAGACGCGACGGAAGCTCTCTCCTCTTGCCCGTCCACTGAATGCCCAGAAGGACGGGTTACGTGTCCGAACAATCCGTTCCCTTGTGCGGTCGACTTGAGCTCCGACGACGACAACTGCGGAGCGTGCGGTGTCCGATGCCCGACGGACTCGGCGTTCCTCTCCCGCTTCAACGGCATGATGCGCTGCGTGGCTGGAACGTGTCGTCTCGTTTGCCGAGACGAGTATGCGGACTGCAATAATTCGCCGGACGATGGGTGCGAGGTCCACGTCTTCGGTATCAACGCCAACGACAAGAACAACTGCGGCGCCTGCGGGAACGTGTGCGACGATCGCTGCACCGACGGTTCGTGCGGCTGCCGCTTTGGCCAAACGCTATGTCCCGACGGAATATGCTACGATCTCGATAGGAATAACGCCAACTGTGGAGCATGCGGGAACGTTTGCCCGCCGAGCGCCGACCCTCCGTTCCCTCCTGAATGGGCGATGACGCGCAGGTGCAACGTCGGTCGATGCAATCAGCCGGCGTGCGCCTTCGGGCGCGCTGACTGCAACGATGATTTCCTCGTCCCCGGGGGCGACGGTTGCGAAACATCGACGCTCTTCGATGTCAACAACTGCGGATCGTGTGGGAACAAATGCATGCCTGGTGAGACATGCTCGTTTGGCGTGTGCGACTGTCCTTGCGGGAGTGTTTGTTTCACGAGCATCGACAGCGACATCAACAATTGCGGTACTTGCGGCCTCCGTTGTCCCGGCGATTGGCGCGCGATCGAGTCGACTGACGACTTCGCGTTCGACCCAGCCCACGGCAAGCCGATATGTGACCAGGGGATGTGCGGATATGCCTGCACGTCGAATTGGGGGGATTGCGATGGTGATATCGGGAATGGGTGCGAGGCGAACCTCCTCGAAGACCCGATGAACTGCGGAGGGTGCGGAATCCACTGTGACAGCGTGGAGGGGCAGCCCTGCGTCGATGGTCGCTGTCTCACGAAAGAGTGCGAGATCCGATGAAGCCCCTTCATCTTTCTCGAGTTCGCAACGTCGCCAGGTCCCTCGCAGTGCGTGCGTTGCCCTTCGCCGCTGCCGGAGCGTGCGCTACCCAGGGGGGAGTGGAGGCGGAGCCGTTGGAGAGAGCGTCCGACGCGTCCGTCGAAATCACGGCACCTTCGGACGCGGCTCCGATCGAGGACCCGCGACCCGAGGCAGGATCCTGCAGCTCCGCGGGGCTGTGCACGGTCCGGGTCCCCATTGACACGCGAATACACATCACGTCGATCAGCGGATCGGGGCCAAATGACGTATGGGCGGTTGGGACCGACCGAACGATTCTCCACTATGATGGCGCGACTTGGGAGAAAGCTCTCGGTAATGAAGTCGACGCATCTCCTTACACGCTGCGCTCCGTCTGGGTCGGTGGTCCGGATGACGTCTGGGTCGCCGACGGTACTACGCTCCGTCATTCGACGGGTTGGAAGGGGCCTTCCGACACCGAATGGTCGTTCGCGAGCCTCAAGGACGACGGCTTTCCGACGACGATCCGAGGGATGGGCGGAACCGTTGCCATTGCGCGGCAGCTTGACACCTATTGGGGGGATTCGGCGCTCGTCGTCAGCGGAGGCTGGGCCGATGGTGGAATCCTAAATGCGAACCATGTCTCGAATCTGATCCCAGGCGCGAACAGTTATTATATGATGCCCTCAGGCCTCTGGTCACTCACGATGGTCCGGCCGGACGAGGTATGGGCGACGGCCGTCGGCGCTAAGAATGTCGGCGGGAGCGCCGCACCCCCGGGCGCGCATGTCTTGCGCGCGTACGTGCGTCACCACGACGGTGGCTCCGGTTCGGCTCAAACAGCGCCATGGCAGTTCGAAGACTACGAGAGCAGTACATCGAAGAACCTTTATGGTGTTTGGGTCGACGAACGGGCGGTATGGCTCGTGGGCGAGGGCGGCACCATTCGTCTCCTGAAACGTGAGAACCTCTCCAAGCGCATCTTCGAGATCGTCGCGAGCCCTGTCGTGTCGACCCTCCACGGCATTCATGGATTCAGCCCGGACGATATCTGGGCCGTCGGCGATGACGCCACGGTCGTGCACTGGGACGGCGACTCCTGGACGAGACTCGTGACGCCGTTCGACGAAGCGGTCACGAAGCCAAGGCTGTTCGCCGTGTGGGGAAGCGGGCCGGACGACGTCTGGATCGGAGGAAACGCCGTCCTGCTGCATTTCCGAGGCAAGGGACGATGAAAGCGATGCGAAACAGGACACTCCTCATTTCGGTGTTCGCTTCGACGCTCGCGCCTGTGTGGGCGTGTGCGACGAGCGATGGCGTCGCGGCAGGACCACCTCCGCCGGAGGACTCGACCCTTTCGCTCGACGGAGGGCGCGACGGAAGCGCAGAAGACGAGTTGCCGGACGTCATCAAGGGGCGGAGTACGTGCAGCATAGACGGGTTTTGCTTCGTTCCCATGGCCGTTCCGCCGCTCATCGCGGTGTCGGCCGCAAGTGTCGACGACGCGTGGATGCTGCCTGCTTCGAGCAATGTCCTCTTCCATTGGGATGGAGACTCGCTGAACCAGCGCTACGAGTATGTCGGCGCGAACCCTCCGAGCATCGTCTTCGTCGGCCTTTGGGCAGAGAAGAAGGATGACGTATGGGCTGTCGCCAACGGGAGCGATGGTCGCATCGTCGTGGTTCGTTATTCGAGCCCGGCCGCGGGCGACTCCCCTCGTTTCAGGGAGCTTCCAACGGACGTGCCCTCGAGCACGACGCCGGCTCTCTGGGGGACTCCCGAAGGCGACGCTCTCTGGCTCGCGACCGAGTCTTCGATTTTGCGCGTTCGTGAGGAGTCGGAAACGGCTGTCGTCGAGACGTTCTTTCCGACGAATGACGCCGATGGCCCAGCAGGGTATCGGTGGCGCGGGATTTGGGGATTCGGCATGAATGATATCTTCGTCGCTGGTGCCGCTTGTTCTTCGGACCCTTGCGCGAGCGGAACTACGCGAGGCGTGATCGCCCATTACGACGGTGCGGACTGGTCGTTCACCTTCATGGAGGAGACGACGGAGGTGCTCTCGCTGCGCGGGACTCCGCCGGGTGCCGATCGGCGGCTCTGGTATCACCAGTTGGAGCCGATACGCTTCAGGGGGACGCTCCCGAAGACCTATTTGGTTCCGGTTGACGCGGACGGAGCTCTGGGGGCACCGCTCTTTACGCACGTCAAGGAGGATGCGCCAGCTTGCACCAGTCGGATCGGTCACGCCTCTTCATCGGGTGCGTGGCTCTCGGACGGACTGCTCGTCTGCCGCTGGGGGGGCAGCGACTTCGAGTCTGTCTCAATGTCGATCGATGGTCGGCCGGTCGTTGGCAACGTGAACGCGATTTGGAACGACGGCCCGGACGACGTTTGGGTCGTCGGCGCGGCGGTCGCGCCTACGGGGCTGCCTGCGAAGGGCTTCGCTGCGAGACGAACCGCGAAGACGGCGAAAGGAGGCCAGTGAGGATGCGCGCGCGCGTCATTGTCCTGCCGGTCCTCGTGGCGTCGTCGATCGTGCTGGCGTGCACCTCGGAGGGCGTGGAGTCCGAGCCGCCTTCGATCGACATCGGCACCGATGCGGGCGTCGAGCCCACGCCTCGAGACTCTCGAGACGCAAGTGCTCCGGAGGCCGCTCGCCCGGACGCGAGCGCTGGCCGACGCCTCGAAGTCGAGTGCAGCCATGACCCCTGCTACGTCGCGGTCAGCGGCAACGGGGGTGAGCACGTATGCGGTTTGCTGAAGAACGGCACCGTGCGCTGCTGGGGACGAGACAGTCGAGCGCGCGCTGGGGCCGGGGTGGAGCCCGACGGCGCGCTGGGGCGAGGCGTCGTCGTCTCCGATCTCGACGGCGCGACCCCGGCACCGGTCGTCGGTCTCGGGGATGTCACACAGATCAGTGTTGGGAAGAACCTCGGCACGTGCGCTCTGACATCGGACGGTGCCGTCTACTGCTGGGGCCGGAACGAGTTCGGCCAGCTCGGCCGTCCCCCGTCGGAAGCCCATCTGGCGGTCCCGACCCGCGTCGAAGGATTGCCCGCCGTCTCTTTCGTCGCGCTCGGAGCAAGCACGGGCTGCGCCATCGCAGCGTCCGACGGTGCGCTCCACTGTTGGGGGACACGGGATTCGTTCCTTGGTCGCAGCGCGGCGCCGGGCGATTCCTCCGCCTTCCCTCCGCAGGTGATCCCTGTATTCGCGCCTCGCGTGCGGGAGCTCGCGATCGGGACGTCCCTTCGAATTAGAGCCAAGCCCTTTTCAGACACCATCGTGACACTCCGAGAGGACGGAGTCCTCGCGAGCCTCGGGGATACCCCCGCGGGCGAGTGGTCGGCCGAGTCCAAGTTCTGGTCATGGCCGCTCGAAGTCCCCGGTGCGATGAGGGTCGGCGCCTTCGGATATCTCGATGTCAATGGCATCCTCTCAGCGTGGATTCCTCAGCGAAAGATTCTCTATATCCCTGGTGCATCCTCCGTCGTCGATGTCGCGATTTCCCCTGGGGTCAACTGGAACCCGCAGCGCGAATACGTCGAGCAAGCCGGCGTGCTTCTGTCGAGTGGACGACTCTTTCGATGGGGGCTCAACACGGGAGGTGCTCTTGGCTATGCCCCCGACGAGCTCGACCTCGCGGAAGAGCCGCTCGACATGACCCCGATCGTCGGCAATCAGATCGTATCGTTCGCGACGACACGCGCGTCGACCTGCGTTTCTCACGTCGACGGCCGCGTCGAATGTTGGGGGGTAAACCTGCATGGGGAGCTTGGACGAGGCACGGTCGACGCTGCATCTCATCCCGCCCCGGAGATCATCCGATGAAGCGACTCGTCTGTCCTCTTCTGGCCCTCGTGGCGGTGTTCGCGTGTGGCGGTGGTCATCGTGCCTTCGATGACGACACTTCGAGGTTCGGTGTGGATGCCGGCACGGAGACTCCGAGCGGCACCTGCGAAGGTGCCGTGCGGTGTTCGCGTGACCTTCGCGCTGTGGTCGATGCGTGCGACGATTCGAATGTGCTCACGAGTTGCGGCCCAGAGGAAGGCTGTGCGAACGGGAAATGCGTCCCTGCGTGCGATGCTGCTGTTGGCGCGGACGCGTCGATGGGCTGCGAGTTCGTAGCGCTCCCGCCGCCGCGACAACCTGAGACGGTCGGCTCTTGCTTCGCCGTCTTTTTAGCGAACACGTGGGGTACTCCCGCGGGTATCGAAGCCGAGTATGCGGGTCGAAAGCTCGATGTAGCGACATCCGCGAGGATCGTCCGCACCGAAGGGTCGAACGTCACGTACGAGACGTTCGACGGCGAGCTCGCGCCCGGACAGGTGGCCGTCCTCTTCTTGAGTCAGCAGCCGAGCGCATACCAATCCGTCGCATGTCCAGACGGGGTTACGACTGCCGTGTCGAGGGACACGGAGCTGACGGGGACGCGGCGCGGCGAGACGTTTCGGATCACGACCACCGCTCCCGTCAGCGCGTACAGCATCTATCCGTTCGGCGGAGCGAAGAGCGCAGTGCCGACCGCGTCGCTGCTCCTGCCGCTTGCGGCGTGGAAGACCGACTACGTCGTCACGAATCCATGGTCGGTGGTGCGAAACCCTGACGTCTTTTTTTCGACGACACAAATCGTCGCGGCCGATGACGACACTGAGATCACCGTGACCGGCAGCGTCCATATCCAAAAAGGTCTCGAAGTCGAAGGCGCGGAAAAGGGCAAGCCCAAGACCTACCGCTTGCGTCGTGGTGAGCAGATCCAGTTCTCACAAGACGCGGAGCTGACTGGCACGCGCATCGCGGCGAACAAGAAGATCGGCGTATGGACGGGACACCCCTGTATGTTCATTCCTTCAGATGCAGCTTGCTGTTGTGAATCGTCGCAGGTGCAGCTCTTTCCACTCCACTCCTGGGGGCGCGAATACGTCGCCGTTCCCTATCGCTCGCGTCGCTTCAACGAGGTCTCGGAACAATATCTCTTTCGGGTGACCGGTGCCGTCGACGGGACCACGCTGACGTACGAACCCAAGCGGCCCAAAGATGCACCAGTGTCGCTGTCGGCCGGTGAGTCGCGCTTCTTCATGACGCCAGATCCCTTCGTGGTCAAGAGCCAAGACTCCGAACATCCCTTTGCCGTCTACGCCTACATGACGGGCAATTCGTTCGCTCCAGCACAAGGCCAGGACGGCGATCCGGAGTTTACGACCGTCCTTCCTACGGAGCAGTACCTCGATCGATACGTCTTCTTCGTCGACCCAACCTACCCGAACTCCCAAATCACTCTCGTGCGCTCGCGCGAAGAGGGGAAGTCATTCGAGCGCGTCGTCCTCGACTGCGCAGGGCCACTGGAGGATTGGACTCCCCTCGGGACCTCCGGCACGTACGAGTACACTCGGATTTGGCTGACGAAGGAGGCATTGCCTCAGGCGGTCGGCAATGGCAAGTGCGGGGCGGGTCGCCACGAGATCGAGAGCAAGGGGCCGTTCGGCGTGACGGTATGGGGAACGGGATTTGCGGCGAGCTACGCCTATCCCGGCGGAGCGGCGCTGCGTACGATCAACTCTGTCGAGCCAACCGTGAACTGAACAGCGCGGGAGCGCGACGCTCGGCGAGCTCATCGCCGCCTCCTGAATGTCAGCCATCCGAAGCGGCTTGTAGGACAAGCGACGTTCATCCCCGTGGCCTTTCGTTTACGGGCCCGCGCTGGTCCGGGCATGGCGTTCCGCTCGCTCCCCACGGCCGTCGCCCTCTGAAGTTTACTGAAGGGAGATCGCGCACCAATGCTCCTCGAATCTCGCGGCCGATCTGCATTGCGGCGGGGCGTCGGCGGCGGTCTCATCGTCGCATGCATGCGTTTGCTCGCTTGGGCCGAGTCGTTCACGTGTGGGCCGCGGCGATGGCGTGCACGGTGGTCGTCGCCTGCTCGTCGTCCGAGAACGCGAACAGCGGGCCGCCGGCGTCCGAAGGTGGCGGCGATGGCGGAGCGCACCACGTCGGTGGCAACACGAGCGGCCTCGGCGGGTCGCTCGTCCTCGAGAACAACGGCAAGGACGTGCTGACGGTCACCAAGGACGGCGCCTTCACGTTCGCGACGCCGCTTGCGTCCGGCAGCACGTACGAAGTGACGGCCGTGAAGCAGCCAAACGGGCAGACCTGCACGATCGCCAACGGCACGGGGACCGTGGGAGCCACGGACGTGACGAACGTCGCCGTCTCGTGCGCCGAGGACGTCTTCTCCGTCGGCGGCACGGTGTCCGGCCTCTCCGGCACCTTGGTTCTTTCGAACAACGGCGCCGACGATCTCACTTTGTCTGCGAACGGCGCGTTCACGTTCGCGAAGCGTGTGCCCGTCGGAGGAGAATACGAGGTGACCGTGCGAACGCAGCCCGCGGGCCAGATTTGCGCCGTCGCGAACGGAAGCGGCGTCGCATCCGCGAACGTGACCGGCGTCTCGATCACCTGCGCTCCCGCGTATGCGGTCGGAGGGACGGTCTCCGGCCTGACGGGCACGCTCGTCTTGCACAACAACGGCGGAGATCCGGTCACCGTCAATGCGGACGGGCCATTCACCTTTGCGAGTCCGCTGCTGTCGAACACGGCGTACGCGGTGACGGTCGGGACGCAGCCGCAGAACCAGCTCTGCACGGTGGAGAACGGCTCCGGAACGATGGGTAGCGTCGCCGTTACGGACGTGACCGTCACGTGCGCGCCCACCCATGACGTCGGCGGGACGCTGAGCGGTCTCGTCGCCGGGGCGGTGGTGCTGCAGATCAACGGAGGCGGGGACCTCTCGCGCGCGGCGAATGGTCCGTTCACGTTCGGATCCCCTCTCGTCGAGGGCGCGAGCTACCACGTGTCGGTCCTCAAGAACCCGGCCGGACAGGTCTGCGAAGTGACCGGCGCCGATGGGACGATCGCAGGCGGAGACGTCTCGAACGTCGCCGTCGCCTGTCGCCTCCTCGCCGTCGTCATCAACGAGATCTACGCCCGCCCGGCGACGGGCGCGGCCGGCGACACGAACGGCGACGGAGTGCGGGACGGCACGCAGGACCAGTTCGTCGAGATCATCAACAATGAGGCCTTCCCGGTCGACGTGGGCAACTGGGTGATCCGCGCGGGTACGGGATCGGCCCCCAAGTTCACGTTCCCGGCGGCCACGTCGCTTCCGGCCGGCGGGCGCGCCGTCGTCTTCGGAGGAGGTACGCCCACCGGCGGCTTCGCCGGCGCGCAGACGTTCACCTGTTCGGCGGCGTCTGGGCTCGCGCTCACCAACGAGCCCAGCAGCCCTTTCTCCGTGAGGCTCGAGTCGGCCGAGTCCGCGGGCTTGGTGCTCGACACGTTCACCTACGGCGACGACCCGAACAACGCTCAGAGCTCGTTCCAGCCGTTCAAGTCGCGATGTGCGACGAACTCGAAGAATGTCCTGACGGACTATTGCTCGCAGGTGCGGAGCCCGGAGGGAACTGGGCCCTTCGTGAAGCACACGGACGTGTCCGGCAGCGCGGGGATCCTCTGGTCGCCCGGCGTCGCCGCGAGCGGCGCGATCGTGAAGGTCAATCCGCTCCTCTCCGATCCGGCAGTGGGCGCGATGAACGCCACGGTGAAGAACGTCGACGTGCAGCTCAACATGTACGCGAACGTCGCGGACTTCAACAACACGAGCCTCAGGCTCTACGCCTCTCCGTGCTCGGCGCCCGCGAACGAGATCACGGCGTTCTCGTCCATCGACGCAATCGTCCAAGGGACGCACAACGGCGATGGCTCGCGCGCGCGTCTACTGCCGGCGACGAACCTCGCCTACGCGACCACGCACTGCGTGAGCGTCGCGACGTCGCTTCGCTCGGCGAACCTCACGCCGCTCGCTTCCGCAGTCGCCTACGAGTTCAAGACGCGCGCGGCGGCGAGCGCCCCCGCGGCGACCGTCGTGATCAGCGAGTACGGCGGCTGCCGGACGGCGAGCACGGGGACCGGCACCACCTGCGGTGGGTCGAGCGCCGATGACGAGTTCGTCGAGCTCTACAACCCGACGAACGCGCCGGTGGACGTCGCCGGCTGGTTCCTCCAGCGTCGAACAGCGGGGGGCTCGACGAGCCTACCCAACTGCACGACGCTCCCGGACGGCGCGGTCATCCCGAGCGGTGGCTTCTATCTCATTGGCGCCAAGGGCTACACGCCGAGCCACTATCCGGGGGCGCCCGTCGCGGACTTCAAGTCGGACGGATCGCTCATCGGGGGCGGCAGCGAGAGCCTCGTCCTCCGCAAGGGCGGCACGTGCACCTCGACGACCGGCGTCATCGACGCCGTGAGCGCCGGTACGAGCGCGACGCCGATCACCGATTCGCTGTCCTCGCTCCAGCTCCCGGCGTTCCCGACTCCGCCCGCGGACGGCCAATCGCTCGAGCGGAAAGCGTGCTTCGACTCGACCGGCGACGCGAATGCGGCGGGCGGGCTCCTCCCCGGAGGTGGCCACGAGGCGCAGGGCAACAGCGAGCGCTTCGGGGCCAGCAACGCGGACTGGGTCCTCCGCGCCGCGCCGAGCCCGCAGAACACGACCTCCGTTGCGGAGACGCGCACCTGCCCCTGAACGACGTCGCTTCCTGAGCTGGGCGCATCGCCGACGAGGGCTTTCGCGGCGTCCTCATCGCGCGCCTGCGGCGATGCACGAAGCGCTCCGATGTGGTAGGAGGCGCGACCAACCGAACGTTGCGCCCGATCGTTGCTCTCTGGAACGAGCTCCGCGGGGGCGCGACGGTCTGATCTCCCCCGAGCAGCAGTGAAAACGTCACGGGCAGTTGCCCGGCTCGTCGCCGTCGCCCTCTCGCTCTCCGCGAGCGCCGCGAACGCCGCCAACGCTGCGAGCGCCGCCAGCGCCGAAGAGAGCGTGCTCCTCACGCCTCCTCCGAAGGATCCTCCTCCTCCGACGGAGCCGCCTCCTTCGGCGCCGACAGCATCGCCGCGCACGGAGGAGACCGTTCCGTCAGGGGAGCCGAGCGCCGACTACGACACGCGGCGGTACGAGCCTGCTGGCTTTCCGCTCATCGGTGGAAACAGCGACATCGGCTTCGAGTTCGGCGTCGTCGGCACCCTGACGAAGTTCGGCGGGGGCACGAAGCCGTACGTCTGGAACCTCGACCTCGTCCTCGCGGCCAGCATCAAGAACGCTCCCGGAGGCGGCGCGGAGCTCGCACAGCAGAAGTACTCGCTGCAGCTCGACGTCCCTCGGGTCACGAGCTCCATTCGAACGACGCCGCTCGTCTCGTTCGCGCAGACGATCAACGCGCCGTACTTCGGTCGCGGAAACGCGAACGTCGCGGCGATCCCGGAACGCGTCGACGGTGAGCGAGGGCGCTTCTTTCAGTTTCTCTCTCGCGAAGGACGCTTTCGAGCTCCCACGCGCTTCACGCTGAGCGCTCCGTACTACTGGATGATCGCGCCGACGCTTCGCTACGAAGCCCCGTCGTCATACCCCGGCAGCCGCCTCGCGCTCGACGCGTCCACACGCGAGCCCGGCGCTTCGGCGATTCGCGGGCTCCACCCCGGGACCGTGGCCAGCATCGGGACGGGACTCGTCATCGACTCGCGCGACAACGAGTTCTTCCCGCGCAGCGGCGTCTTCCATCAGATCGGCGTCCGCTACGTCGAGGGCTTTCCGCTCGACGGAGACATCGAATACGGGGGAGCGGGTGTGAACCTCGCCGGGTACGTCCCTCTCGGCGGACCATTCGTGTTCGCAGCTCGAGGCGTGGTCGATCTCGCGTTCGGAAAGATCCCGTTCTACGACCTCTTCATGGGAGGCCCGTTCAACGCGGTCGAGCTGCCTGGCGGGCCGAACGGGATTCGCGGCGTTCCGATCGGGCGGTATTCCGGGCCGGTGAAGGTCGTCGCCAACGCCGAGCTCCGCGCCATGCTCCTGGGGTTCAAGCTCCTCGACCAGCGCTTCCGCCTCGGTGCGAACACGTTCATCGATGGTGGCCGCATCTTCGACGACTACTCGCTCCGCGCTCCGCGTGACGGCAAGGGGATCGGCCTCAAGTACGGAGCGGGCGGCGGCGTGTACGTTCAATGGGGAGACGCAGCGGTCTTCCGCATCGAGCTCGCGTACTCGCCGGACGCGGTCGCCGAGAATCCCGGCTTCCCGTTCGGCCTCTACGTCGAAGACGGCGTCATGTTCTGACGACCCGTCAGGTGCGCCCGACGCTCGAAGTCGCCGGTTTGTGCATGCGTTCCAGAAGCTCGTGTACGCTTCGCCATTGCGATGGAAGACGAGGAAAAGCCCGACGTCGAGGGCGGGGACACGCCCGGCGACAGCGACGCGGAGCCGAAGAGCGAACGGGCCGCGACGAACGAAAAGAAACGCCCGTCGTCGCCGTGGCCGAGCGCGCGGAAGAGCGAGAGTCCGCCTGCGGCCGCAGGAGGTGGCCCTCCCGCCGACGCGCCGCCGCAGACGGAGGCGAGCGGGAGAGCCGCGTGGGGCGCCCCGCTCGCGAAGCTCGATCGCGCGTGGACGACCCTCGAGTCGCGGCTCGCCGCCGGCGTGCTCATCGCCGAGGTCGTCACGCTCGTCTTCTGGATCGGCATCCGCGCGCTCTCGGCCACCGGCCGCGGCGGGCCCGGCATGGTCTTCCGCTCGCTCCTGACGGCGGTCGTGCTCGGTACCATCGCGCATCGCCTCTCGAGAAAACACGAGAAGCACGAGGTCATCACGACGGCCGCCGTCCTCAGCGGGTTCGTCCTCGGCACGCAGTGGGGCGAGGCCGGTACGTCGTACTTCTCGAACCTGTTCGCGTGGCTCCAGAACGCGTCGATCCTCGTCTTCTTCGGCGGTGTGAGCGAGCTCGCGAAGCGCTTCACGCTCTGGCTCGCGCTCCTCGGCGCATCGCTCGCGACGGCGCAGGGGAAGCACATCAACGTCGACGTCGTGATGCGCTTCCTCTCGCCGCGCGCGCGCGTTCCGGTCGCGGTGCTCGGATGGCTCGCTGCGGCCGTCGTCTCGATCTCGGCGTCTTGGGGCTTCTTCGACTACGTGGCCGTCGAAGAGATGCGCGCGCCGCCAACGATCGCGTGCCCGGGCGAAGAAACGAAGCGCTGTCCGGCGCCGCCGATGTCGAAGGTCGAGACGGTGGCGTCCTCCGCGCGACGGGACTTCTTCCTCGCACGGCGGCAGCTGTCGCTCGATCTCCGCTCCTTTCCGAAGGTCATCACCGGCACGCCGTACAACCAATGGATGAAGCCGCATGAATGGAACGAGTGGCTCCGCGGCGGCGACTGGGAGAGCCATTTCAAGGCGGAGGACGTGAAGGCCTTCGAGCTCCCCGAGGACGGCTCCGTCGAGTTCCGCAATCCGTCCGTCACCGCGATCCCTGGCGGGACGGAGGCGATACCGAAGCTTCTCGTGCCGCTCATGAACCTCGTGTTCTCGTTCGGCCTGCTCGTCATCGGCATCCGCTTCATCCTGCGCTCGCTCCTCGCGATCGCCGGATGGGTGAAGGTCGATCCCGCAGCGGCGCACGGCGACGACGAGCTCGCGCACGCGCACGATCACTCTCCGCAGGCGGAGCTGCTCGAGGCCAAGATCAAGGAGACGCACACGTGAGCGCCGCCGTGAACAACGAAGACGTCGTCAGCCCGAAGGCCGCACGCACCGCGTTCGGCGCGATCGGTGGCGTCGTGGCGCTGCTCGGTGCGCTCGGAGGCGCGCTCACTGCGCTGATCGGCGCGCTCGCTCTCCTCGGTGCGCCGCTGTTCGCGATCATGGGCGGCGCCGCGGAGCTCGCCTGGCTCACGCATCCGAACCCCGAGCAGCAGGTGCTCCGGCGCCTCGCCTCGGACGTGTTCGGTCCGTACTTCGCCGGCTCGCCGATCATCACGACGATCCCGCTCTTCACGTTCGTCGGCTACGTGATGGCCGAGTCGAAGACGCCCGAGCGCCTCGTCCGCGCGGCGACGGCGTGGCTCGGGTGGATGCCCGGCGGCCTGGCGATCGTGTGCGTGATCGCGAGCGCGATCTTCACGCTCTTCACCGGCGGCAGCGGCGTCACGATCATCGCGGTCGGCGGCCTGCTCCTGCCCGCGCTTCGCAAGAGCGGCTACTCCGAGAAGTTCTCGCTCGGCCTCGTCACGACGGGCGGCTCGCTCGGCCTGCTGCTCCCGTGGGCGCTCCCGCTGCTCGTCTACGCGATGATCACGGGCCTCGACTTCCAGCTCGTGAACAAGGCCGTCCTCCTTCCGGGCGGCTTCGTGCTCGCGCTCCTCGCCGTGTACTGCGTGTACATCGGCATCAAGGAGAACATCCCGCGTCAGAAGTTCGACGTCAAAGAGGCGCTCGCCGCGACGTGGTCGTTCAAGTGGGAGATGGGCGTCTTCATCCTGCTCATCGTCAGCATCAAGACGCAGCTCGCCGGCATCGACGAGGCCGCGGGCCTCATCGCCGCGTACACGCTCGCCATCGAGGTCTGGATCTACAAGGACCTCACGTTCAAGAAGGACCTCGTGCGCATCGCGCGCGGATCGATGGCGCTCGCGGGCGCCGTCATCCTCATCCTCGCGATGGCGAACGCTCTCGTCAGCTACGTCGGTGACGAACACCTGCCGAACAGGGTGCTCGACGCGATGTTGAAGCTCGGCTTCGACAAAACGTGGCAGTTCCTGATCGTGATGAACGTCTTCCTGCTCGTCCTCGGGATGATCATGGACGGCTTCAGCGCGATCCTCGTCGCGGTTCCCCTCGTCCTCCCGTTCGCGTCGTACTTCGGCCTCGGGCCGTTCCACGTCGCGATCATGTTCGTCCTGAACCTCGAGCTCGCGTTCTCGTGCCCGCCGCTCGGCCTGAACCTGTTCATCTCGAGCTTCCGGTTCAATCGGCCCGTCATCAGCCTCTATCGCGTGGCGATGCCGTTCGTCGGCCTCCTCGCACTCGCGCTCCTCGTCATCACCTACGTGCCGCGGATCTCGAACCAGCTCGTGCTCGACGACATCGCGAAGTGGCGCGCGCAGGCGGAGAAGGAGAACCGCGTCCCGAGCGAGGCTTGGTTCCTCGAGTGCGTGCAGCTCGATCGCAACAACCCGAAGCCCTGCTCCGAGGAGGACAAGAAGAAGTACCCGAACGGACAGATGGCCGAGCAGGCAACGCCCGATACGGTCGACGCCGGCGCCGAGCCGCAGACGCCTTCGGGGATCGACGACGACGACGATCTCGACGCGATCATCAAGGGCAAGGCCGCGCCCGAGCCTGGCGCGAAGGCGCTCGGATCCGAGTCCGACGAGGACATCCTGAACGCCATCAAGGGCGTCGCCGGGGAGAACGACGCCGGCTCCGCGGACACCGCGAAGCCGAAGCCGAAGGTGGGGCAGGAGTCCGAGGAGGACCTGATGGACTTGATCAAGGGGCACTGATCCCGCTCACGCCGTCGCCCGGCGCGGGATCAACCCGCGGTGGGTCTGCGCGCGGTCTCGGCTCGCTTGCTCGCTTTCTGAAGGGGACGTGCGCTCGGGAGCTCGACGGATCCGAGCAGCTCGATCATCTGACGCGCGTTCCGGACGGCGTAGTCCGAGTAGCAGTTGTTCATCAGCACGTGGACGGACTCGGTCTGCTCTGCGAGCCGCTTGATGCGGGGGACCCACTCGCCGAGCTGCTCCTTCGTGTAGCGATAGCGGAAGCGATCCCTCGCGGACTCGGTCTTCTTGTTCCACCGCGACGCGCTCTGTCCGTGGAAACGCACGAGGGCGACGTCGCTCGTCGCGTAGGCGACGGGCGGGATCGACGACGGGAAACCCTGCGGCTCGTCCACGCACGTGTAGACGAGGTCTGCGTCGTGGAGCAGCGCGAGCGTGCGGTCGCGATGGCGCTCGTTCATCCAGATCGCGTTACGGAATTCGATCGCGACCCGACAGTCGGGGACGAGGTCGCGTGTGTGGAACAGCTTCCGTTCGTTCTCGCGCGAAGCGGTGAACCATACGGGGTACTGGAAGAGGACGAGCCCGAGCTTTCCGCTCGCGCGTAGCGGGTCGATCGCCGCTCGGAAGCGCGCGGCGATCTCGCGCAAGATCTCGTCGCCGAGGTCCTTCGGATACACGCGAGCTTCGCCAAGCAGCTCTTCCGGGAGCGCCTCGCGGATGTCGGGCGGCAGCCGCTTCGGATCGGTGTAGTGCTGCGTCAGCGTGGCAAACGCCTTCACGTTCATCGTGAACCACGGCGGCGTTCGCTCGACCCACAGCTCGGCCCGATCGGGCGGCGGGATCGCGTAGTACATCGAGTCGTTCTCGGTGATCGAGAACTGCGATGCGTAGTAGCGCAGCATCCCCTCGGGCGAATGGGTGCCCTTCGGGTACCAGCCCGAGTCGACCAGCGACTTCTCCGTCCACGACGTGGCGCCGACCTTGATCTCCGCGGCCATGAGCCGTGGGTCTGCAAGGTCCCGGCCACCATCCATGATCGCGCGTTCGAACCGGGTCGACGTCTTTCCGCAACCCCATCCGCTGGCGGCCGATGGACGGGCACCCTGCGTTCGATTCTCGTTTCCACCGTCGTCGCCGCCGTCCTCTGCACCAGCTCGCTCGCCCTCGCCGAGGACGTTGCGGGCGACATCGCGAGCGATCGTCAGGCGACACACTTCGCGCTCGGGATCAGCGGCGGCTATCACTTCGCCCCGTGAAGAGCGCCGACGGGCCGGGCAGGGCCTGAGCGACCGCGCAATTTCAGATTGCCGGATGCGCCGCGATCGCGGGTTTTCTTCGAGCTACCCGCGTTGGCACATTCGAGTGGGCTGGCATCAGCCGTCGTGGCATCGCCAACATGAGCCGCCGGGCCTACCTTTGAAGAGCGATGGCCTATCGAATCGCCGCAGCCCCCGTAACCCGCGTGGCGGACATACGCCCCGACCCGATCGGATCGACGATCATGTGGCTCGTGGCCGCGATCGGGTCCTGCGGGTTCGGGCTGCCGTTCCTCGCCGGTGGTGTCAGCACCGACGAGCACAGAGGCATCGCCATGTTCTCCGCGATCGTCATCGCGTTCGCCGCGGGCGCGTTTCTCTGGATGGCTTTTGCCAGCGCGAGCACGTTCGTGCGATTCACCGTGACCGATGACGAGGTCATCATCGAGTGGCGCATGCGCGGACGCAGCCTGCGGAGCCAACGCGTGGCGCGGGTGGACCTCGTCGATGTCTCCATCTCCGATGCACCGACGTCCGGCGGGGGCCGCGAGTACAACCTCGCGATCGGCACGAAGAACGGCGACATTGCGCTGAGCAGCACGTACACGCCCTGGAAGAGCTCCTATCTCGCGAAGCGCGACGTGCTCACGAAGCTCCTCGCCGTGCCCGCGCGTCCGGAGTGAGCGCCGCTTCAGGCTCCGCGGCGATCGAATGACAAGAATCGCCGAACCTTGGCGGCGACGGAGCGCGCCGCCGATGGATAGGTCGCCGCGACAACCTCACCGGTCTTGCCGGAGACGGCCACGAAGAGTTGCTCGTCGGGACGCCGCCTTGCCTCGCCGCTGTACGAATAGCGTGCGTAGTACAATGGATAGAGACAGAAGGTGCTCTCCTCGATCCGCGGCTCGAACTTCTCGTAGATCGCATGGGTCGGGCTCACCTCGCGCAGCAGCACCTCGACGGCGATGCTCTCCGCCCCATCGCGACTCACGTCGGCGTCGACGATCTCGGCACCGTTCGCCTCCAGCATCTCGGGGGCGGGATCGACCACGAGGTCGCGTGCTCCGACCGCGAGCGGTGGGAGCCCGCCGACGCGCCCGAACAACGACGGAAGCCTCGGCCGATATGGAAACTCCTTGCGGGCGCAGATCATCAGGACGGCGTCTTTGTAACGCGACCCGGTCGGGATCGGGACGGTCCGGCCCTTCGAGCCCATGCCGACGTTCTCGACGCCGACGTGGATGCCTTCGACCGCGACCGCGAGTCGCCAGAACGGTACCCAAAGCGGAGCGATGTGCTCGATGCGCGTGTTGCTCGCGATGTCGAACGGACGAAGGACGCTGTCCTTGATCGCGTGCTCGATCGCTTCGCGGCCCTGCTGCATGTCGAGCGCCGCCGGCACGTAGAAGAGCTGGCTCGCTGCGACGCTCACGGGATTCTCGAGCTTCGGAAAGGTCTTGCCGCGCGCCATCCGGCGCCAGCCTTCTCACGATGGGCGAAGGTGTCAACCTGCGGCGCGCGCGATCGCATCCGTCGCACTCTGGGACGAAGGTCGGAGCTCGGCAAGGTGGCGGGTCGTGTCAGCAGGCCGCGTCGAGGTCGGGCGCGACGCCGTACCGCCACTCGCCCGGAGAGAACAGCCAAGGAGTGACGCGCCGCCGTCTCCGCCGCCGTCTCCGTCGGGCGTTCTCCGGCTTCCCTCAGCGCGTGACTCCTCCGCGCGCACGCCATTCCTCGTAGGGATCGATCCCCGCGGCGCGCACGGGGCAATGCACGATGTTCATCGACTGCTGAGCAATTGGGCGGGCGAGCTGCTCGTAGACAGCGGCGGTCGAGAGGCCATACGGCGCACCGTCCTCGTTCGAGTAAGCGAACAAGAGTCGGCTCACGCCGGTGAGGTACATGGCGGACAGGCACATCGGACACGCCTGACCGCTCGCATACACGGTGCAACCATCGAGACGGGTTCGCCCGAAGGCTCGGCAGCCAGCGCGAATCGCCTGGAGCTCGGCATGCGCGGTCGGGTCACCCGTCGCGAGCGTCTCGTTCACTCCGGTCGCGACGAGCTGGTTGCCGCTCACGAGAAGCGCGCCGAACGGCCGTCCACCACGCGTCACATTCTCGTGCGCGAGCGCGATCGCCTGCGTCAGGTAGTCCTCGTCGGAAGGCATGCCCCAGACGTAGCGCAGGAGTCAGGATGGGTCCAAGCGCTGCGCCCGAGGCCGAGATCGTAGACCTCGACCTGCACTGCCGACGGCCGGGGTGACGCCGATCATCGGCGACGGCGTCGAGAGCAGCACGTCCGCGAACGCGCGCACGCGGCGTGACGAGACGCGCCCCGATGGGAAGACGAGCGAGGCGAGCTTCGGCTCGGGTTCGTGCTCGCGCAGGATGCGCACGAGCGTGCCGGCCTCGATCTCGCGGGCGACGACGAACAGCGGAAGCTGCGCCACTCCGAGGCCGAGCGTCGCCATCGCGGCGAGATGATGCATGTCGTCCGAGCGGATCTGACCTTCGACGGTGATCGCCCGCGGGTTCTCCCCGGGCCCGAATGAGAACGGCGCATCGCGCCCGTCCGGGCGCACGAACGTGAGCGCTCGATGTCCCGAGGCGAGCTCGTCGGGAGACCGCGGCGTGCCTGCCTTCGCGAGGTATGCGGGAGAAGCAACGGTCACGAACTGCCCGTGCCCGAGCGGCCGCGCGACGAAGCTCGAGTCCGGCAACGGACCGACCACGATCGCCAGATCGAGCCCGAGATCGACGATGTCCGATGCGTGCATCGTCGAGACGAGATCGACGCGCAGCTTCGGATGCAGCGCCAGAACTCGGTGCAGCGCGTGCGGGGCGAAGTAGGTCCCGAAGAGCGGCGGCAGTCCCAGCCGGATCGTGCCGGCGAGCGACCGAGCCCCCATCGAAACCTCGTCGACCGCCTCGGCAAGGAGGTGGAACGCCTGCGCGCAGCGGTCGCGGAAGAGAAAGCCCTCGTCGGTCAGGTGCAATGCACGCGTCGTACGAGCGAGGAGCTGCACGTTCAGTGTGCTCTCGAGTCGAGAGATGGCCTTGCTCACCGCGGACGGCGTGAGCTCGAGCCGAGCAGCCGCCGCCGTGAAGCTGCCTGTCTCGGCGACGGTCACGAAGACGCGTGCATCGGCGTCGTTGAACGGCAATTCGTGAACGCGGTTCACGAGTGTCGTGCCGGAGGCCGTCTTTTTCGTGCGCGCGTTCGAAGCCATGCTGCTCCTCACCTCGGCCGAGAGAGGTCGGCTCGAGGGAACGAGAAGGAAGGAACCATGAAGCTCTTCTACAGTCCCGGTGCGTCGTCACTCGCCCCGCACATCGCGCTCCGTGAAGCGGGGCTCGACGTCGACCTCGTGCGCGTCGATCTCGAGACGAAGACGATCGCCACCACCGGAGAGCCTTATCTGACGATTCATCCGCTCGGCAAGGTGCCAGCGATCGAGCTCGAGGACGGGAGCGTGCTCACGGAGACCGCCGCGACGCTGGAGCTCGTCGCCGACCGCGCTGACGGACGGCTCGCGCCGCCGCCGCGCACCGCTGCGCGCCATCGCATGACGGAGGCGATGAGCTTCATCGCGACGGAGCTGCACAAAGGCTTCTCGCCGATGTTCGATCCGGACGCCCCGGGTAGCTACAAGGCGCGTCTCGCCCAGGATGCTCGCCCGTTCTTGCGGATCGCGGCGCTCGTCGATCCCGGACCGTACGTGCTCGGCGCGAGCTTCTCGGTCGTCGACGCGCATCTGTTCACGATTCTCCGGCTCGGGAAGCATGCCGGGCTCGACTTCTCCCGATGGCCGGCGATCGAGCGGTACATCGCGCGCGTCGAAGAGCGCCCCTCCGTGCAGGCGGCGATGCGTGCCGAGGGGCTCGTCGAGGCGTGACGCGGGGCGACCCGCGCAGCGTCAGAGCTGGATCTTCTTCCAGGTCCCGCCGCGGAACTTCGTCGTCATCACGATCGCGGCGGCGATCGAGTAGCAGACCGCGGCGGCCCACATCCCGCTGATCCCGAGGCCGCTCTTCAAGCCGAGGACCCATGCGAGCGGGACGAGGACGAGGAACACGAGACAAAACTGCGCTGCCGCAACGAACTTCGTGTTGCCGGCGCCGAACAGCGCCTCGCTCAGGATCATCGCCACGGCGATGACGGGCGTGACGACGCCCATCATGCGCATCGGTCCGATCGCTGCCGCGCGCACTGCATCCGAGTGCGAGATGAAGTGGACGATCTGCGGTGTGAAGAGCACGCCCTCGGCCAGGCCGACGACGCCGAAGAGGACGAGCCCGAGCCGCACGCTCGCCCAGCCGAAACGTTCGGCATCGTGCGGGCGCTTTGCGGCGAGCGATTGCGCTACGAGCGTCGCTGTCGCCGTCCCGAACGCGAGGCAGGCGGTGAACGTGAGCTTCAAGATCGCGACGATGTCCGTGGTCGCGGCGCCGTTCACCGCTTCCCGTGCGCCCGTCGGCGACGTCGCGGCCTCGATCGCGTCGAGCTTGCCGGCGACCTGCGCGAACAGGCCGAAGCCGACCATCATCACGATCGTGGCCAGCGCCGCAGGGATCGAGAGCTTGAGGATGTCCCAGGTGAGCGACTTCGAGATGTTCGACCAGCGCAGGAAGTCGAAGCGCTCGCGCTCCTTCGCTGCGAAGAACAGCATGATCCCGAGGCCGATCCACGTCGAGACGAACGCCGCGAAGCCGGCGCCCGGAGCGCCCATGCGCGGCGCGCCGAAGTTGCCGAAGATGAACATCCAGCAGAAGAGGACGTTGAAGACGTTCATCACCACGGCAGACACGAGGTGGACCCACGTCTTGCCGATGCCGTCGAAGAACGCCTTGAACGCCATCGTTCCGGCCATCGACACGATGCCGAGCAGGCGCCAGCGCGAGTACGAGTAGGCGATCTCGTGGGCCTCGGGGACCTTCAGGATCAACCCGAGCAGGCTGTGGATCGTCGCTGCTCCGACGACCATGAACACGAGCCCCGCGACGAGACAGAAGAACGCCGCGTTCGCGAGGACCGCTCCGGCGGCATCGTATTTGCGCTCGGCGTAGCGC
>JAEXCN010000310.1 GCA_023402175.1 Pseudomonadota bacterium
GGCCGGTATCGCTTGCGGCGCTCGGCGTGAAGGAAGGAATGAAGGGCCTCACGGACGTGTCGCGCGGGACCGTCTCCGGCAAGGGCCTGCTCGTGCTCTCGGACGCCGCCGATGCGCTCACGTTCGACGGGGAAGTGACGCTCAAGTCGATCGCCCTCAAGCAGCCGCGCCTCGCGCCCGAGACGCTCCGTGGCATCGACTTCTCCCTCTCGGGACGCGGCGTCCTCGACGATCACGGAAAGCTACGCGTCGACGACGCGCAGCTCGACATGGGCGCTCTCCACGTGCGCACGCACGGCATCGTCGAGGAGTCGCCCGAGCACTTCGCCGTCTCGCTCGCAATGGATGTCGCTCCTGCGGCGTGCCAGTCGCTTCTCGACAGCGCCCCGCAGGGCCTGCTGCCCGTGGTCCGCTCCGCACGCATGGGCGGAACGTTCGGCGCGAGCGTCAACCTCGCATTCGACACGCGCACGATCGACAAGCTCGCGCTCGACTATCGCATCGACGATCAGTGCAGGATGCTCGAAGTGCCGCCCGACCTCTCGCGCGATCGCTTCGAGGCGGCGTTCACGTACCGCACGTACAAACCCGACGGCACGACCGGGGAGACGTCGACCGGTCCGGGAACGCCGACGTGGACGGCGCTCGACGACATCAGCCCGTTCATGATCGCCGCCGTCCTGACCACCGAAGACGGCGCGTTCTACAGGCACAAAGGCTTCAATCACGCCGCGATCCGGTCGAGCGTCCAGGCGAACCTGAAAGCGCGGCGCTTCGTCCGCGGCGCGAGCACGATCACGATGCAGCTGGCGAAGAACCTCTTTCTCGCTCGCGAAAAGGCGCTCTCGCGGAAGATCGAGGAGGTCATCCTGACGGACTATCTCGAGCAGATCTTCCGCAAGGACGACATGATGGAGCTGTATCTGAACGTCGTGGAGTTCGGCCCCGACGTCTACGGCATCACCCAGGCCGCCGAGTACTACTTCGGTCGCAAGCCCGACGAGCTGAATCTCCCCGAGTGCTACTTCCTCGCTTCGCTCCTTCCTTCCCCGATCCGGTACGGCAGGCTTCGCGACAAGGGGGAGGTCTCCGAGACATGGATGCGCCATCTGCGGGCGCTGATGGAGATCGGTGCGAAGAACGGGAAGATCACGCAGGCGGAGCTCGAGGAAGGCCTCAAGGAGCCGGTCGTGTTCGTGCGTCCGGGCGATCCGCGCCCCGAGCCGCGTAAGCCGGTCACGTCGACGCGTCGCAGCCCGAGTGACGACGACGACGTCTGGCGCCCGCTCGACTGAACGTCGCGCAGCCCGCGGACGGCCGCGCCTTCGTGCAGGTCGCGGAGCATCCGGCGACCGGCTCCTCGGAGAGGTTGCCGGCGCGATACGAAGTTACTTCTTCCCCTGCGCGCGGAGCGAAGCGAAGAAGCGCTTGAGGCGGTCGGCACACTCGGTCTCGAGCACGCCGCGTGTCATCGCGAAGCGATGGTTCAGCCGCGAGTCCTGACCGATCGTGAAGAGCGTCGTGCAGGCGCCTGCCTTGGGGTCGTCGCATCCCCAGACGACACGAGCGATGCGCGCATTCACGAGCGCGCCGGCGCACATCACGCATGGCTCGAGCGTGACGTAGAGCGTGTATCCCTCGAGGCGCCACGTGCCTCGAGCTCGCGCGCCTGCACGGATCGCGACGATCTCGGCGTGCGCGGTCGGGTCGGCGTCGATCTCGCGGAGGTTGTGGCTTCGCGAGATCGCGTTCCCGTCCGGCCCGACGAGGACACAGCCGACAGGGACCTCTCCGAGCGCGGCAGCACGATCGGCCTCGACGAGCGCCTCTCGCATCCACTCGTCGTCGGTCACCGCCATTGCCCTTCGCTTCACGGGCAGGAGCCTCATGCGCGTCGCGCACGGCTCTCGTTGGAACGGACCTCGAGGTCCTCGTAAGCGCGCCCGGGAAGATTCGAACTTCCGACACCTGGTTCCGTAGACCAGTGCTCTATCCAGCTGAGCTACGGGCGCCCGATCCCGCCGAAGCGGCAATCGAAGAGGACGCGCACCATACTTCCGGTGCAGCCCATGTCAACGGGACTCTTCGATCGAAGTCGAAAACGCGACCAAGAATCGACCAAGGATGAGCTCAACTCACGGATCGCGGCGGCGTGATCGACGCGCGGAAGATTGATGCCAACTACGCAAAGAATGCAGGCCCACGGGGGGACGCTGACTGTGCTGGCAGACAACGACGCGCTGCGGCGCATCGGCGAACGCTCTACATGCACGGAATCACTGCGGTTGCGAAAGTGGCACGGGCAGTGCTCTATCCGTACTCGCTGCCCCTGACCTAGCTTCTTCTTTCCTTCTTCGCTTGTGACGTCCTCACGTACGCGTGAGGACCTGAACCAGCGGCAGCTCTTGAACGACAACACGGCGCGAGGTGCTGGGCTGCTCGTCGCGTCGCAGGGATCTCTCGTATGGGGGATCCAGGCAAGGCTCGATTCTCCCTTTCGAGCCCGCCTCGTCCGAGAAGAAGCTCACTCGTGAAGTGAGCTGCCTTTCTTCCTTCTGCGCCGTTCTTGTCGAGCTTTCTTTCCTGGCTTGGATCCGGACACTCTCTCTCTGAGATCGTGCTGGCTTTCCGTGGCGCTCCCCCTCGCGGGGGTAGCGCCACGTCGCTTTTGTGCGTCAGACTTCCTGCGATGCGAGCTGTACGCCTCCTCATCGCCCCGCTTGTCGCTCTCGGGGTACTGACCGCGGGAGCGATGGCTCGCGCCGACGACGGTACGAAGTCTCCGCCGTCGTCCTCGTCCTCGCCGGCTCCTTTCCGCGGCCTGCCCTGGCTCGGGGTGTCGATGGACAACGGAGGCGACCTCGGCGTTCGCGTCGAGAGCGTCGTTCGTGGCTCTCCGGCGGAGAAGGGGGGAGTCCGTGCCGGCGATCGAATCGTGGCGATCGACGGCACGCGCGTGACTGCGCCGGGTCACGTCTCGCGCACGGTCGCGACGCACAAGGTCGGGGAGACCGTCACGCTCGGGCTCGAACGCACCGGGAACGCGATCAATGCGCTGATTGTCCTCGGCACACGCCCGTCGAGCGACGAGCTGCTCAGGATGCACCTCGTCGGCGCGCCTGCGCCCGCATGGAGCAACGTCACCCCGCTGACGGGGGCGCCTGCCTCGGTCGGTGCTCTCAAGGGGAAGGTCGCTCTGGTCGACTTCTGGGCGTCGTGGTGTGGACCATGCCGGATGATCGCCCCGAGGCTCAGCGCGCTGAAGGACCGCCTCGGACCGCAAGGCCTCGCCGTCGTCGGGATCACCACCGACGAAGCCGAACAGGCAGCCGTCTTCGCCGAGCGCCATCACATGCGCTACCCCGTCGTCGTCGACAAGGACGGCGACACGAGCCGCACGTACAACATCACCGGGCTGCCGACGATGATCCTCGTCGACAAGAAGGGGATCGTTCGCGACGTCTTCGTCGGCTTCGAGCCCGACGGCGAGGCGCGCCTCGAAGCGGCCGTGAAGAAGCTTCTCGCCGAGCCGGGGCCTCCGGGCGTGAACGCGCCCGCGGTTCCCGCGCCCACGGCGCCTCGCCCCGACGGGCGCTGACGCGCGAGCGCGCGCGAGCTACACGTCGTGCCCATGGATCGTCGCGCCGTTCTCCGCATTGCCGACGAGCTGCTCTGGATCCTCCGTCGGGAAGGCCTTGCGATCGCTACGTCGCAGGCGATCGACGCAGTGCGTGCGATCGCGCTCGTCGGGTTCGAGTCACGTGAGGACCTCCGCGAAGCGCTCGCGGCGATCATCGTCCAGCGGCCGCGCGACCGTACGCGGTTCGATCGCGCGTTCGACTCGTTCTTCTGCCGTTCGGGGCACAGGCGGACGCTCTGGGAGCGGCTCGAAGGAAAAGGCTTCTCCGCGAACGAGCTCGACGCGTTGCGGGAGCTGCTCGACCAGCTCGCGGCTTCGTCGCCCGATGGCGCGCTCAGTATGCTCCTCGGCCGCGGAGCCGACCTCGATCGATTGCTCCACCTCGCCGGCACGTCGCGCTTGCTCGAGGCGATGCAGAGCCCGCTCCAGGCCGGGTTCTACACGCACCGGCTGCTCGATCGCATCGGCGCTCGCGAAGCACGCGATTCGCTCGGCGCGCTGAAGCCTCGCCTGGTCGACGCGCTCGGCGAGGAGCGCGGCGCAGCGCTCGCGTCGGCGCTCGAAGCGGAGCTCGCGGCCGCATCGGACGACGTCCGGAGCTTCGTCAAGCACACGCTCGAGCGTCGCGAGCAGGACGAAGGCGCGCCGCGAGACCTGCTCTCGACACCGTTCAGCGCGCTCGACGAGCAGGAGATCGAAGAGGTACGGCGCGCCATCCGTCGGTTCGTCCAGCGGCTTCGTGGCGGCGAGCGCGTTCGGAGGCGCCGAGCGCGGAAGGGCCGCATCGACGCGCATCGAACCCTGCGGCTCGCGATGCGGACGGACGGCGTTCCGTTCGCGCTCGCGCGCCGCGCTCGGAAAAGGGACAAGCCGAAGCTCGTCATCGTGTGCGACGTGAGCGAGTCCGTGCGTGCGGTCGCGCGCTTCCTCCTCGAGCTCGCGTACGCGGCGCAGGAGCTGTTCTCCGGGACGCGCACGTTCGTCTTCGTCAGCGAGCTCGGCGAGACGACGCGACTCTTCGAGGAGAGCCCGGTCGAGACGGCCCTCGCGCGTGCGTATTCGGGCGCCGTCGTCCCGGTCACCCACAACTCGAACTACGGCCGCGCGCTGCGCGCGTTCGAGCAGCAGGTCGTGCCGGAGCTCGATCGGCGTACGACCGTCGTCATCCTCGGCGACGGACGCACCAACTATCTCGACCCCGCGGCCGATGTCCTCGATGCGATCCGTGCTCGTGCACGCGCGCTCGTGTGGCTCTGCCCCGAGCCTCGTGCCGCCTGGGCAACGGGCGACAGCGCGATGCCCCGCTACGCTCCGAAGTGCACGAGCGTGCTCGAGGTGCGGTGCGCGCGAGACCTCGAGGACGCCGCGCGTCTCCTCCTCGCGACGCGGTGAGCGCTCCGCGCGTTGGCCTCGGATCCCGTCAGATCCCGTCCGTCGGGACACCCACGAGCTGGATCTTGCCCTGCAGGCGCTTGCTGATCCCGACGTTGTTCTTCGCGTCGACGATCACTGCCGCCACGCCCTCGAGCGACTCGACGAGCTTCATGCCCTTCTCGGGACCGAGGATGAAGACCGCGTCGTCGATCTCGTCGGCGAGGAGCGCCGTCGGCGCCCAGATGGTCACGCTCCGGCACGCGGTCGCGGGGTGACCCGTCCGCGGATCGATGATGTGGTGGTAGCGCTTGCCGCCCACGACGTAGGCGCGCTCGTAGTCGCCCGCCGTGCTGAAGGCGTGATCCGTGAGCGGCAGCTTTGCGAAGTACTTGCCCTCGGGACCCCGCGGATCGCGAATGCCTGCCTGCCACTCTGTTCCGTCCGGCTTCGTCCCGCGCGCAAGCAGGTCTCCTCCCGCCTGGACGAAGAACGACGAGAGTCCCGCCTTCTCGAGCACGCGTGCTGCCATGTCGACCGCGTACCCCTTCGCGATCCCGCCGAGACCGATCTGGGTCCGCTCCTTCGCGAGCATCACCGTCTTCTCGCGCTCGTCGAGCTTGATGTTGCGGTAGCTCACGAAGGGGAGGCGCGCCTTGAGGTCTTTCTCGGCGGGCGGATGAGGATCGAGGTCCTCGTCGAACTTCCAGAGCCCGTGCAGCGTGTGGAACGTGATGTCGAAGGTGCCTTCCGAGATCTCGCTCGTGTGAACGGCGTCCTTGATGACGCTGAACGTCTCGTCGCTCACCTTGACCGAGGCTTTGCCCGCGGCGGCGTTGATGCGCGTGACCTCGCTGTCCCGCCACGTCGTCATCAGATCTTCGATCCGCTTGATCTCCTCGAGCGCGGCGTCGAACGCGGCGCGCGTCTTCCGCGCGTCGACCGTGGCCGTCGTGTATGCGGCGAACGCCACGTGCGTGCCCATCGCTGCCCCTTGACCGTGCACGCGCTCCGGAACGAACGGGTGCGTGGCTCCTTCGGGCAGCGGATCCTGCGCGCTCGCGAGGACCGCCTTCGCCGGATCGTCGCTGCCCGACGGCCGCGCCGAGGGGGCGCTCGGCAGCGGCGGAACGCCGGCGGCAGGCTGATCGCGGCACGCGGCCGTCATGATCCCGAGGACGAGGAGACACCCGAAGCGCGTCCGCACGGCCACAAAATAGCATTCCTTGCGGCACTCCGGGCGTGCTGGTAGCGGCTAGCCAGCGATGCTTTCCCCCGAGCTGTCCAGGGCCATCGACGAGGCGGTCGAAAAAGAGCGCACGGCGCTCGCGAAGCTGTCGCGAGACATCCACGCGAACCCCGAGCTTCGCTTCCAGGAGCACAAAGCGTCCGGCTGGATCGCGGAGCTCCTCCGTTCGCGCGGGCTCGACGTCGAGCACGGCCTTGCGGGGATGCCGACCGCGCTCCGCGCGCGGAAGGGAAACGGCAGCGGGCCGAAGGTCGCCATCCTCGGCGAGTACGACGCCCTGCCCGACATTGGGCATGCGTGCGGACACAACCTCATCGCGACGAGCGCCGTCGGTGCGTTCCTCGCCGCGGCCTCGGTCGTTGCGGGCGCGAGTGGCGAGGTCGTCTTCCTCGGGACGCCGGCGGAGGAAGGTGGCGGCGGGAAGATCAAGATGATCGACGGAGGCGTCTTCGAAGGCCTCGACGCCGCGATGATGTTCCACCCCTTCGATCGCGACATGCTCGCGCACACGGCGCTTGCGAGCACGTGGATGGCGATGACGTTCAAGGGCGCGCCTGCCCACGCAGCCGCGGCTCCGCACGACGGGAAGAGCGCACTGCAGGCATGCATGGACACGTTCCGCCTGATCGACGGACAGCGCGTGCGCTTCCGCGACGGCGTCCGCGTGCATGGGTACATCACGAACGGAGGCCAGGCGGTGAACATCATCCCCGAGCTCGCGTCGTGTGAATTCAGCGTCCGCGCGCGTGACACGACCGAGCTCACGCGCGTCCGCGGAATCGTCGAGCGCTGCGCGAAGGCGGCCGCGCTCGCGAGCGAGGTCGACGTCGAGATCGCGACGCGCCAGGGCTATCGCGACATGCGAAACAACATGACGTTGGCGCGTGCGTTCGGCGCGAACCTCGGGTCCCTTGGACGGAATGTCCGCGAGACGGACGATCGCGTCGGCGCGGGCAGCACGGACATGGGCGACGTGTCGCACGTCGTGCCGTCGATTCATCCGTACCTCGCCATCGTCGACGAGAACGAAGCCCTCTGCCATCAGCATGCGTTCGCCGCAGCCGCCGCGAGCGACCGCGGGTTCGCGACTGCGCTCCAGGCCGCGAAGGCCCTCGCACGTACGGCCGTCGAGCTGCTCGTCGACGAAGAGCTGCGTGCTGCCGTCCGCGCCGAATGGAACGCGGAGCACGCATGAGCGTGCCTCCGCGGCGCTGCTCGCACGCGCCGCAGCGCTGCCCATTCACCGAGTGAACGAATATCCGCGCGACGAGTCCAACGCGTCTTTCGACCTCACTGGATGATCGAGGGCTCGGCGTGCATGGAGGAAGTCGACGCAGTCGTGCCCACCGATTCGCAACCGCGAGCATTCGCCCGGCTCGGCACGCTCGCGCGGGCCGAGTTAGGCTCATGTCGTGGTGACAAAACGCATCATCGTCGGCCTTCTCCTCGTAACCGGTTGCACTGCCGAAGCTTCCGGCGCGAGGCGTGATGCCCCGCACGGCTCGTCGGAGGACACGCGTGGTGCAGAACTCCCCGCGCCGCCGCCCGAAGTGCAAGCGCCGTCGATGCAAGCGCCGTCGGCTGTTCCGGAAGCGGACGTGCCTCTCCTCGCGTGGAGCTTCGAGCCGGCGAGCCCCGACTGCAACGGCTGGCCGGTGCTCGGCGCCGACGCGATCCGCGCATCTCCCGCGCGTTCGGGCGCGTACTCGTGCAAGATCTGCTCGGACGGAACGGCCGAGGGCGTCGGCCTCAGTCGCGACGTCGGCGCCGTGCCTGCGGGGCGCTACGTCCTCACGGCCTATGTCCGCAAGCGCATCCAGAACGCAGCGCCCGGCGAGGCGCTCGCGAAGATCGAGGCACGCACCGAAGGCGGCCACGACGTGAGCGCCGTCGCGCCGTCCGTCGCCGTCCGTTACGAGTGGGACCGGCTCGAGGCCACGCTCGACCTCACGGAGGGAGCCTCGAACCTTCGCCTCACGATCGGCGCGCCAACGGCGGAAGCCGATCACTGCCTGTTCGTCGACGACGTGACCGTCGTCCGGCAGAAGTGACTCGCGTCAGCGCTTCGCGTCGAGTCGCGTGACCGGTCGTCCGCGACCGACCGCGACGCGCTCGAGAAGGTCGGCCATCTTCTCGCTGTCGCGGACCTTCGGCAGGCGCTCGTAGGAGCCGTTCCAGAGCTCGAAGAGAACGTCGTGCTTGTCGAGCACGACGCGATCGATCTGCGCCCAGCCGTACTTGCGCACGCGCGGAAAGCCCATCGACAGGGTGCGTGTCTCGACGCCTTCGCGAGTGATGACGACGCCGCGCAGTCCCGACCGGATGAATGTCGCGATCGCCGCGAGCACGATCACGAACACGAGCGGCGTCCGGTGCTCCGCGACGATGAAACGGTAGAGCGCGGTATTGCTCGAGCCCTGATGCGCGAGCAGCGCGGCCATGCCGACGGTCGCCGCGAACCCGAGGAAGAGAAGCGACGGGAGGCGCTGCCAGATCGGCGGGCCGAACACGAAGCGGTCGCTCGGGGCCGGGTTGTAGGCCATCTCGAACCGGGCGACGGTCCCGTTCACTTCCGTGATCGACGGACGGTCGCCTTCGTCAGCGGTTTCGATGATGCCGGGGAGCTCTGGTTGAGACTGCGACTGAGCCATGGGCGCGAACATCACCTTCCATCGACACGCGGCGAAGGCCGAGCTTGGTAACTTTCCGCTCGATGTGAATCCCCGCGAAGTAGCTGAGAGAACCCGTTACGCCCCCGTCAGCGCTCTCCCTGACTGCCCCTCGGGCGGTTCACTCTAGCGCGTCTTTGCCCTGCGCGCGCTTGTACTCGCGGAGGGACGCGACTTCCGATCGGGACGGATTGATCACGAGCAGGCCGTGATCGGCGTCGAGCAGGGCAACGTCGCCGTCGGCGGCCCACTTGAAGAGGCCCTCCACGCCGACGATCGCGGGGACGCCGAGGAGACGCAGCAAGGTCCGCGTCCGCGGGCCGGTCGCGCGATCCGTGAGGGCGACGCCGACCGGGTGGGCACGTGCCGAGATCAGCAGATCGAAGACGCTGATTCCATCGCCGACGAGGATGCCCTTCAGCGGGAGCTCTGCGCGCTTGTCGCTCCTCGCGAGCATCACGAGCGCATCGCAGAGATCTTCGATGTCGCGTGCGCGCTCCTCGAGGAACGCATCACGTGTGATCGACGCAGCCGTCCGCGTGACCTCACGCGCGACCCGGCCGAGCGCCGCCGGAACTCCTCCGCCGCCCGCGACGAGCTCGTCGGCGCGTTCGCGGAAGCGCGCGTCGCCGAGGATGTCGACGTAGGTCGAGAGGAAGCCCGCCTGATCTCCGAGGCGCATCGTGCGAGCGCGCTCCGACAGACCGCGCACGGCCTTGTCCGCGACGTCGAACGCGCCGCGGAGGAGCTTCTGTTCTTCCTTCACGTCGCGCGGCTCGGCTGCGTCGTTGGACCGGTTGCTCGAGGGCCTTCGCAGCGCAGCGACAGCTCCGATCGCTCGGCCGGAGATGAACGGTCGGCCGGTGAGCGTCACCTTGCGCGTGCCCCCGCCAGCCTTCCGCGGCGAAGGCGCGTGCTTCTCGCGTTCCGTGTCGATGAGCTCGGCGTGCCGGATCCCCGCGGCGATGATCGCCCCGAGCGCGACGAGCAGCTCGATGTCGCGCACGTCGAAGCGCCCGAGCGGAGAGCCGGCCGAGCGCTGCACGACGAGCGCTCCGAGCGGTCCGGCTTTGCCGCGGATCGGAACCGAGAGGAAGATCGGAAAGCGCTCCTCGCCGAGGTCGTCGAAGTGCTTGTACGAGCGGTGCGAGCCGGCATCGTCGCTCGTCACCGGTCGCAGGTACTCGACCGCTTCGCCGGTCATGCCCTCGCCGATCGCGAGCCGCACCTGACCGAGCGCATCGGGGGCAAAGCCGACGTTGCCGCGCATGACGAGCTCGTGCCCGTCGCCCTCGACGAGGTAGAGCGAGCAGACCTCGGCCTCGAAGATCGCCCCGATGCGCGAAGGCGCCTCGTCGAGGAGCGACACGAGCGGCATCGGCTTCGCCGCGAACGCGACGAAATCGAGCACCCCGTCGAGGCGTTTGTTCCCCCGATCGTGGACCGTCACGGAGCGCCCGCTTCGGGTCGAAGCGAGGGCGCTCGGTGCCGGAGCGTTACGACTCTTCGGTGTCGACATGGTTCGTTCGAGCCCGAGGCGGCGGCGCGCAGGGAGCCAGACTGCGCCGCCTGGAATGATCCTCGCCGAACGCCTGCCCGACGCCAACGGGGAAGCGCCAGAAGGGCCGAGGAGCGGACGAGGGCGCCGCGCCGAGTGATAATCACACGGTCTTCGCGTTGTCGAGCGGCGCTGGCTCGGAGTATATGGTCCGTCTCAGCATGTCAGCAGCAGCCGAGCTCGACTTTCCCTCCGAGGCGTGGGTCCAGGCGTACAAAGACGCGATCAACGCAAACCCCGAGTACGCCAAGGCCGGCAAGGACTGGACACATGGCGTCGTCGCCATGGTCGTCAAGGCCGAGCCCTCCCTCGATATTCCCGAGGACATGGCGATGTGGCTCGACGTGCACGAGGGGCGTTGCCGCGACTGCAAGCTCCTCCCCGCGAAGGAGGCCGAGGAGAAGGCACCCTTCGTGGTCGTCGCGAGCTACGCTCAGTGGAAGCAGGTCATCAAGAAGGAAGTCGATCCGACGAAGGCGCTGATGCAGGGGAAGTTGAAGCTCACCAAGGGGCACATGCCGACCATGGTGAAGTACGTCAACGCCTCGAAGCAGCTCGTCGAGTCCACCTCGCGCGTCCCGACCAAGTTTCGC
This sequence comes from Pseudomonadota bacterium, assembly GCA_023402175.1. Lineage (GTDB taxonomy): Bacteria > Myxococcota_A > Polyangia > Polyangiales > Polyangiaceae > Labilithrix. The sequence continues at coordinate 11,081 of JAEXCN010000310.1, forward strand.
GGAGAGTGACCATCTTGGCGTGAGCGCCGCAGCCGCGTCGCTCTCGTTCACGGCGCTCCGTCGAGACCTCGATCGCGCCGAACACGCGTGTCGATCGGCTTGCCTCCTGGGGATCGACACGACGGACCCGCGAGCGAGCGTCCTGCTCTCTTGACCCAAGAGGGTGTGCGCCTCGTATAGTACGCGCATGACCAGCTCGAACCCGCTCGTCCTCGTCGCGGATGACGAACCCTCCATGCTGGAGCTCGTCGCTCGTCACCTTCGTACGATGAGCGACCCGAAGCTCGAGGTCATCCAGGCATCCGACGGTGAAGAGGCGTGGCGCCTCGCGCAGGAGCACTTGCCCGATCTCGTCGTGCTCGACGTCATGATGCCCGGGATGAGCGGCTGGGAAGTGTGCCGCAAGATCCGGGAGGACATCGGCCTCGCGCACACGGGCGTCGTCATGCTCACCGGCATCGGCGAGAACCTGAACCAGATGACGAGCCCGCTCTACGGCGCGGACGCGTACATCGACAAGCCGTTCGAGTTCGAAGACTTCGACGACAAGGTCCGCGAGACGCTGAAGGCGCGCGAGAGCGCCCGTCTGGGCGTCGTCCGCCCGTCGATCAACGGCACTGCTGGCGCTGCGAAGCCCGTCGTGGGCCCGGCGAGCACGGCCGGGGCCGAGGAGGCGGAGAGCGAGGAAGAGGAGCCCGCCGCGTCGGAGGAGGCTCCGGCGAAGCCCGCAAGGAAGGCGCCCGCAAAGCGTCCGAGCGGAGCGAAGAAGGTGAAGGCCCCGACGAGGCCCGCGGCGAAGGTCGCGAAGAAGGCCGCGGCCAAGGCGGCCGGAAAGAAGGCGGCCGCGAAGTCGAAGAAGAAGGCCGCCGCGCCTGCGAAGAAGGCGCGAGGCGCGAAGGCTGCGGCCAAGCCGGCGAAGAAGAAGGCCGCGGCGAGGCCGGCGAAGAAGGCGCGCGCGAAGAAGGCGCGCGCGAAGAAGCGCTGAGGCGAAGACGCCGAACGCGTGGGGGATCGACTCGCAACACGTTCTTTCCGGGCGGCCGCGAGATGGCAAGACGACGGCGAGACGGCGTGCGCGTCGTCTCGTCCGCACGAGGACGACATCCTGTGGGCGCACGTGTGACGACCGTGCGCGCTGCGATCGGATTGACGCGCGCGCGCAGGGATAGTGCACTCGTGAGTTCATGGGCCGTGTCGCTCCGCTCTCGATCGCCGTGCTGCTGGCGTCGCTCGCCTCGCCTGCTTGCAAGAAGTCCGAAGCGGCGACGCTCGAGAGCCGAGAGCTCTTCGTGAATGCGTGCTCGCGGTGCCACGGGACGGAAGGGGGCGGTGGCCTGCCGATCTACGCCGGAGGACCGTCGCCGCAGAACTTCCGCGACCGCGAGTTCCAGCTCTCACGCACCGACGAGCAGATCAAGATGACCATCAAGAACGGCAAGGGCACCGGCATGCCTCCGTTCGGCACGACGTTCGACGACGCGCAGCTCAGCGCGCTCGTACAGCAGATCCGTAGCTTCGATCCCGAGAGGAAATGATCCGATGAAGAAGATCCTCGTGCGCGTGCTCGCTGGCATCGCGGCGCTCGTCACCTTGTTGATCACCGCCGTCATCGTGAAGTTCTACGTCCTCTCGCCGAAGATGCGCCCCGCTCCGGTGATGACGGCGCCGACCAATGCGGAAGCCATCGAGCGTGGTCGTTATCTCGTGCACCACGTCGCTGCGTGCGTCGGGTGCCACTCGAAGATCCAGGAGACCGTCCCCGGCGAGCCGCCGGTCGAAGGCATGCTCGGGTCGGGACGGGACTTCGGTGACATGCCCGGCGCTCCGGTCCACATCCGAGGGCCGAACATCACGTCCGACAGCGAGACCGGGCTCGGCGGCTGGACCGACGGCGAGATCGCGCGCGCCATCCGCGAAGGCGTGAGCAAGAACGGGCGCAATCTCTTCCCGCAGATGCCGTACCAGACCTACCGCGAGACGCTGAGTGACGGCGAGGTCCTCGACATCATCGCGTACCTGCGCACGCTCAAGCCGATCAAGAACGACGCGGGAAAGACGTCGGTCGATTTCCCGGTATCGATGTTCATCCGCGGCGTGCCGCAGCCGCTCGAGGCTCCCCCGCCGCCCGCGCCGTCGCCTTCCGACAAGATGGCGCGCGGCAAGTGGCTCCTCAGCACGGCCTCGTGCCATGACTGCCACGACTCCGTGAACGACAAGATGCAGAAGATCGAGGGCAAGGCGCTCGCCGGCGGCATGAAGTTCCCGCTCGGCGAGAAGGGCTACGCCATCGCTTCGAACATCTCGAGCGACAAGGCGACCGGCATCGGCGCGTACACGGACGACGATCTCCGCCGCGCGATCGAGGAGGGCAAGGGCAAGGACGGCCGGACCCTCTACGTGATGCCGTGGTCGTACTACAAGGGCATGACCAAGGAGGACAAGGACGCGCTCATCGCTGCGCTCCGCGATGTCCCGCCGGTCACGAACGTCGTCGCGCCGTCTGCGGTAAAGTAGCGCTCGTACTCGAGCGCGTGAAGGGAGAGCGCTCGTATTCGAGCGCGTGAAGGGAGAGCGCTCGGGCAAGCTCGCCGCACGTTCGGGGCGTGAAGCGCGGCCGTTTGAGCATTGCGCCGAACGTTATTTCGTGTACGAAATAACGGCAGTCAGGAACGCTCGGAGAGCCGAGCACGAGCACACGGTCATCCGTGCGTCCAACCAGGAGCTCGCCATGCCCAGCCCTTTCCGCGAGGAGCACGATCACTTCCGGAACACGGTCCGCCAGTTCGCGCAGAAGGAGCTCGCGCCCTTCGCCGACGAATGGGAGGAGGCGGAGATCTTCCCCAACGAGGTGTTCAAGCGCGCAGGTGAGCTCGGCCTCTTCGGCGCGCACTACCCGGAGGAGCACGGCGGCGCGGGCGGCGATTACTGGTTCAGCGTCGCAAAGGCGGAGGAGCTGCCGAGGGGGATGTCGGCAGGCGTGTCGATGGGGTTGCTCGTGCAGAGCGACATGGCGACGCCCGTGATCAGCGATCTCGGGACCAAGGAGCAGATCGAGGAGTTCCTCATCCCGGCCATCCGCGGCGAGAAGATCGCGTCGCTCGGCGTGAGCGAGCCGAACGCAGGCAGCGACGTCGCCGGCATCCAGACCGTCGCGAAGCGCGACGGCGACGACTACGTCATCAACGGCTCGAAGACGTACATCACGAATGGCTGCCGCGCCGACTTCATCACGCTGCTCGCAAAGACGAACCCGGAGGCCGGCGCCCACGGGTGCAGCTTCTTCCTCGTCCCGACGAGCACGAAAGGCTTCAGCGTCTCGAAGAAGCTGAAGAAGATCGGCAACCACGCGAGCGACACCGCGGAGCTCTCGTTCGAGGACATGCGCATTCCGAAGCGCTACCTCCTCGGCGAGGAGAATCAGGGCTTCATGTACCTGATGCAGAACTTCCAGACGGAGCGCCTCATCGCGTGCATCAGCGGGTGCGCCGGTTTCGCCCTCGCGCTCGAAGACGCGATCGCGTTCGGTCGCGAGCGCAAGGCGTTCGGGAAGCCGATCATCAAGCGCGAATACTGGCAGCACAAGTTCGTCGACCTGTACGCGAAGCTCGAGGCGGCCAAGGCGCTCAGCTACAAGGCGTGCGACGCGTACAACGAAGAGCGCTACGTGAAGAAGGGCCCGATCAGCTTCGAGACCGTGAAGTTGATCAGCATGGCGAAGATCTTCGTCGCCGAGATTGGCTCGGAGATCCTCGATCAATGCCTGCAGTTCCACGGAGGCGCCGGCTACATGGAGGAGTACCGCGTCGGCCGCGCGTGGCGCGATCAGCGGCTCCTGCGCATCGGCGGCGGCACGACCGAGACGATGCGTTACTACGTCGCGAAGCTGATGGGGCTCTGAGCCTGCCCCTCGTCATGCAGGGGGCTCGGAACGCTCATTTCTTCAGCGACAGCGAGTAGCTCTGCGTCGCGCCGCTCGCCGAGCGCACCGCGACCACGTACGTGCCGGGGCCGCTCGACGTCGCCGCGATTCGAGTCGCCGTCGTGTTCGCGATCCGGTGCCACGCACCGTCGGCGTACTTCCACATCAGGATGTCGGCATCTCCGCTCGCCGTGAGCGAGACGTCGTACGCGATGCCGGAGCTGGGCACGTCCCAGGTGAACCAATCGACGTCGGTGGCCGAAGCGAGCGCGCCGCACGTCGTCGCGCCGAGCGCGTTCGCTGCGTTGGAGTCGTCGTTCGGCTCGGACTCGTTCGCGGTGCAGGCCGAAGACCCGGAAGAGCCGCCGCTCGACGAGGTGCCGCCGCTCGAGGAGGTGCCGCCGCTCGAGGAGCCTCCGCCGGCGCCACCATTCGCAGCGATGAGGCTCTGGATCTTGTCGTAGGCGAGATCGACACGAGCGAGGATTTGAGACCCGCCGCCGCCGCCGGAGTTGACCGCGACGATCTTCCGGCTGCTGCCCGAGCCCACGTAGACGGGGCCGCCGGAGTCGCCGGACTGGATCACCTCTTCGCTCCCGTAAGAAAGCGGGAAGCCGAAGGCCTGGCCGCTCTTCAGCGTGACGTCCTTGCCGTAGAAGAGCCCGGAGTAGGACGCTTGATTGTTTCTGATGCGCCCGACGTTGACGGCCTTCGTCCCGGCAGGAACCGCGGCGCTCGCGATGGGCGGGTACCACGGAAGATCGATCGGGGCGTCGAGGACGATCACCGCAACGTCGAGCGTGCTCGGGTTCACGTAGTCGTCATGAGAGACGTAGTCGGTCCACGTCTTCGTGCCCTTCGCTTGTTTGTTCACGTAGGGGGCGACGACCGTGTACGAGCTCGCGCCGACGCAGTGACCTGCGGTCAGCGCGATACGCGGCGCGATGATCGCGCCTGAGCAGATATACGAAGACGTGTTGATCAGCGCTGCTTCCGTGTAGGAGCTCGCAGGTTGACCGTTGACGATCGGCTGCGCCACCGACTCGGTCGCGAGCTCCTCCGTCGGCGAGTCCTCGGACGCGGAGCAGCCGACGGCCATTGCCGTCATTCCCGATGCGACGATGACGAGCGCGACACGCGCTTTGCTCTCGAGACCGATCATGGGTTCCTCCACGGGCAGCGACGGAGGGATCGCGACGCACGAACGCACCTGGGCTGCACGCGCAGCCGCACTCGATCCCCACGGCGATGGGGGCCGCGAACGAGCAGCGTCGTCGTCCAGCGCGCGGCGCGATCCCTGTCGCGCTGCGCCTCCCTCTCGACGCGCTCAGTCTTGCTCGCGGAGGCGAGCGGCGTAATGAGAAAAAGAGGCCTAACCCGCAGTTCGGTACGCCGAGACGCGCAGCTGTGGCCATTCGAGCCAGCGCGGGTGGAAAAAGTGCAGCGTGCACCAAAAAGCGGTGCGCTCGTGTGCAGTCACCCGACGGTAGCCGACACGCAACCTGAGACACCCGAGCGGCGGTGTCGCCGGATCACGAACGTCTCAGTGCGGTCGATTACGCGCGGAGCGCCTCTCGAACCCGTCTCACGACCCAACGTCGAGCGCGCTTCACGCCGCGCGCAGCTTGTCGCCCTGGCTCATGTGGAAGAACCGGCGAAGCTCCTCACGGAGCTCGGTGTATCGCGCGCGGACGATGAACTCTCGCTCGAGCCGCCCGGTGAAACGCCGAGCGCGCTCGTTCGCGACGCGATAGCGCTCTCCCTCGATCGTGTCGGGCGCATGAATGAACGAGACCCGTTCGTAGAGCCGCGCGCGGAGGCGGCGGCTCGTGCGCTCGTCGAAGCTCTCGAGCGAAGCGGCGAGCACGACGTATTTGTCCACCTCCGCTTGCAGCTCGAGCTCGAGCTGCGTCGTCTCGCGATCCCGCGAGGCGCGGTCGGCGAGGTAGACGAAGTGGCTCACGCCTTCGATGATCTGGCAGATCGGATCGAGGTGTTCGCCGCCGCTTCCGAGCCTGGGAAGATGGAGTCGGAGCTCGAGGCCGCCTTCCGTCTCGCGCACGAGGAGGCCTTCGCGCTCGCCGTCATCCGCGTGGTGGACGAAGTCGTCCACGTTCGCCGCGTGATCGAGGCGATAGAGGTTCTCGAGGCCGCGCTGGATGCGACTCGCGAGCGCGATCTCGCGCACGAGGAGAGCGCCGTTGCCCTCGAGTCCCGTCGGCGCCGACGCGTTCGTCGTCGAGCGCGGCTTGGGAGAAGCGCTCGTATCCGAGCGCGTCTTGGGAAATGTGCTCACGAGAGGACCCGTCCGCCTCCTCGCGGAGCAACGAATCCGTGCGAGCTGAGCGCGTCGGCGAGCGTCTCGCTGCGCGTCTTGAGCCAGCGCTCGTAGAGCTTCAAGAGGCCTTTCGACGTCGCCACCCCGCTCGCGATCGTGGCGTTCGCCACCTCGCCGATCACCTCGACGAAGCTGGCGAACCCGCTCGCGAGCTCGCTGAAGATGTCGAGCTTCTTCTCGCCGCTCGGCGACGCCGCGCGCGTCCGAAGCAGCGAGCCCGCGCTGTCGTAAGCCGTCCGCCCGATTCCGATCAGGTAGCTCGGGTCGACGCCGCGCGCTTCGAAGTGATCGGCGAAGAAGCCGGACGAGTAGAGGACGCCGTCACCGAGCGTTCGTAGCTTGTCGAATCGCTCTCCCAGCTCCGGGGTGTGGAGCGCCTCATCGAGCAACAGGGTCAGCGGGCGCTCGAGCGTCCGCTCGATGGGGCTTCCCGGCTTGGCAAGGTCGGTGAGGAGGGCGATCACATACGAGCGCGCTCCTTCCGATGCATTCACCCCGCGGGACTTCAGGGCGTCGTCCACGATCTCTTCGAAGAAGTCAGAGACCGAAGCGGTTGCGACAATCGACATCGTTGAGCTCCTCGACAGAAACGGTCCGGAACGGCCGCCTCGACACCGGAGCTTCACATCCGGGCGAGAGTCGGCCGGCCTACCTTCGTTCTATACAAGCTCGATGCCTCGGGCAATTTCCCTTGGAGCTACGCCAAGTTACCAGCTCTGGCGCGGCAGCACTCCGCAAACGCGAGTGCCAAATCGCCGCGGAGGATCGTGCTCGAGGTCGACACCTCCGAGCAAGCTCATGACATCCTTGCGGAATTTTGCGTGGCAAAAGCGATCGCCGAAGCGCATGGCCGCCCCTTGACGACCCGAAGCGTGCGATTAGATTGCGCCGCGCCCGTTAGCACTCGCCTCGAGTGAGTGCTAGCAATCGCCCTCCCGCAAGGGCGGGAAGGGCCGTTCGGCACATCGCCGAGCCCGCGCCGGGCGCGGGCTTCAGCACGAAACTCGGAGGAGCAGAGACCATGAATATCCGTCCCCTGCAGGACCGCGTGATCCTCAAGCGTGTGAAGGAAGAGGAGAAGACCAAGGGCGGCATCATCATCCCCGACTCGGCGAAGGAGAAGCCGATCGAGGGTGAGGTCGTCGCGGTCGGCAACGGCAAGGTCCTCGAGGACGGCACGGTCAAGAAGCTCGACGTCAAGGTCGGCGACCGCGTCCTCTTCGGCAAGTACAGCGGCACCGAGGTGAAGCTCGATGGTGAGGACCGCCTCATCGTTCGCGAGGACGACATCCTCGCGGTGCTCGAGAAGTGATCCGGGCTCGGTAGCCCTCAACACGAACTTTCAGAGGTAGAACATGGCAGCCAAGGAAATCGTCTACACCGAGTCCGCTCGCAACCTGATCCTCTCGGGCGTCAACGCGCTCGCCGACGCGGTCAAGGTCACGCTCGGACCGAAGGGCCGCAACGTCGTCATCGAGAAGAGCTTCGGCTCGCCGACGGTGACCAAGGACGGCGTCACGGTCGCGAAGGAAATCGAGCTCGAGAACCGCTTCGAGAACATGGGCGCGCAGATGGTCCGTGAAGTCGCCTCGAAGACGAGCGACGTCGCGGGCGACGGCACCACGACGGCGACGGTGCTCGCGCAGGCGATCTACCGCGAGGGCTCGAAGCTCGTCGCGGCGGGCCACAACCCGATGGAGATCAAGCGCGGCGTCGACAAGGCCGTCGAGACCCTGACCGCCGCGCTCAAGAAGATGGCGAAGCAGACCAAGGATCCGAAGGAGATCGCCCAGGTCGGCACCATCAGCGCGAACGGCGACAAGGAGATCGGCGAGAAGCTTGCCCAGGCCATGGAGAAGGTCGGCAAGGAAGGCGTCATCACCGTCGAAGAGAGCAAGACGGCCGAGACCGTCCTCGACGTCGTCGAGGGTATGCAGTTCGACCGCGGCTACCTCTCGCCGTACTTCGTGACGGATCCGGAGCGCATGGAGGCGATCCTCGAGGACGCGTACCTCCTCATCTCCGAGAAGAAGATCTCGAACATGAAGGACCTGCTTCCGGTGCTCGAGGCGATTGCCCGTAGCCAGAAGCCGCTCCTCATCATCGCCGAGGACATCGAGGGCGAGGCGCTCGCTACCCTCGTCGTCAACAAGCTCCGTGGCACGCTGCACTGCGCCGCCGTCAAGGCGCCGGGCTTCGGCGATCGCCGCAAGGAGATGCTCAAGGACATCGCGATCCTCACCGGCGGTCAGGTCATCGCCGAGGAGCTCGGCCTCAAGCTCGAGAACGTCACGATCTCCGACCTCGGCCGCGCCAAGCGCGTCGCGCTCGACAAGGACAACACCACGATCGTCGACGGCGCGGGTGACAAGGAGAAGATCAAGGGCCGCATCGCGGAGATCCGCGCCCAGATCGAGAACACCACGTCCGACTACGATCGCGAGAAGCTCCAGGAGCGCCTCGCGAAGCTCGTCGGCGGCGTCGCGGTCATCAAGGTCGGCGCTGCGACCGAGACCGAGATGAAGGAGAAGAAGGCCCGCGTCGAAGACGCCCTCCACGCCACCCGCGCGGCGGTCGAGGAAGGCATCGTCCCCGGCGGCGGCGTCGCGCTCATCCGCGCGCAGTCCTCGCTCGACTCGCTCAAGCTCGATGACGAGCAGCGCTTCGGCGTCTCGATCATCCGCCGCGCGATCGAGGAGCCCCTCCGCCAGATCGTTCAGAACGCGGGCCTCGAAGGCTCGATCGTCGTGAACAAGGTCAAGGAGGGCAAGGACGACTTCGGCTACAACGCCGCGAGCGACCAGTACGGCAACCTCCTCGGCATGGGCGTCATCGACCCGGTGAAGGTCGTTCGCACGGCGCTCCAGAACGCGGCCTCCGTCGCGAGCCTCATGCTCACGACCGAGTGCCTCGTTGCCGAGCGTCCGAAGGAGGAGAAGGCGGCGGCGGGTGGCCACGATCACGGCCACGGCCACGGCTTCTGAGATCGTCCGGAGCCTCTAGGCTCCGCTCCGTAGCTTACTTTTCTCGATAGACACCACGGCCTCTCGCGCTCCGGCACGAGGGGCCGTCGTGTTTCATGCGTCAGCGTCGTGTGAATCACACGACACGAGCTTCCGAAGGTCGCTCAGCGGCGCGCTTGATAACGCGTCGTGCGCGCGCAGCCGGTTCGGATGACGCGCTTCTTGCGAACGAGAACGCGGAGCGCGCGGAGGACGGTGCTCACGGACAGGCCGAGCGATCGAGAGAGGTCGCCTACGCCGATGCGCTGATCCGTCTGCAGGAGCTTCTCGAGCACGCGGTCTTCGGGAGTCTCCGCACCGCGCGCGGGCTGCACGATCGCCCGCGGCGCGACCTCGATCTCGGGCGCTTGTCCTTCGACGAGCGGCGTCTCGAGGTCGACCCCCTCCGCACCGCCGACGAAGTGCACCGGGACGCTGCAGCCATAACCGTTCTCCGTCACGGTGACCCAGCTGCCGTACGGCGCGAGGAACGCGCGAAGCCGGTGGATCGTCGTGCGGATCAAGGGATCATGCCGGTCGGGTCGGTACGTGCGGAGGCCCCAGAGCGCGGAGACGATGGCTTCCTTCGGCGCGTCTCCGCTCGCGAGAACGCGGAGCAGCGCAGCGCACCACCTTGGCGGCGTCGGCTTGAGATGAAGGTCGCCCCTGTCCTCGAGGAGGACGACGTCTTCGCTGAGCAGGAGGAGGATGCGCCTGCTGGGCGCGAGGCCGACTAGCTCGGGGATCGGACCGAGGAGCCCGAGCGCGAGGAGGCGATGCAGTACGCGCGTGTCTCGCGCGACGACGGCGCGGAGCAGTGGGGTCAGCTCGTCTTCCGGAAACGCGCGGGCGCGTAGCGGGGCGTCTTCGAGCTGCTCGAGGGCGGCCTTCGCGCGGTAATGCTCGTTCGAGCGTGCGAGCTCGCGGAGACCGGCGAGCGCGCGCGCGTGGCGAGCATCGTCGCCGAGCGCCCTTGCGATGATCGCCTCGAACCCGAGGAGCTCTGCGCGGAACGCGACATCACCTGCGTCGACCAGCTCACTCGTCTGCTCGAGCAGATCGGCACACGCGCGTGCTCCTTCACTCCAGCGGAGCACGTGCAGGCGCGCGATGAGCGTGGTCACCTTCGCGCGGCGTGCATCCTGCCGGAGCGCGTCGGCATCTGCCTCGTCGAGCGCGGTGATCGCGTCGCTGCGCCTGCCCCGGAGCGCGAGCTGGATCGCGGACTCTGCGAGCAGCGCGCGCTTCGAGTACGAGTCGTGTGAGCGGCGTCCGAGGAGCGCCTGGATCCGGTGGATCGCTTCGGGTCGTGCGACGAACTCGGCAGTGTAGTTCGCGATCGAGCACTCGATGGCATACGCATTCATCCCGAAGCCGAGCCGCTCGGAGTGGAGCTTCGCTTGCTCGAGAAGCGAGATGCCGGCGCGGTATTGCCCCAGCTGGGCGAGCGCATGGCCGCGAAGGTCGTTCGCGAGCATCTGGACGTAACCGAAGTGGGCGACGTGCGCGGCGCGGAGTGCGCGCAGCGCGTGGCCGGCGGCAGCACGGTAGCGACCAGTGAAGTAGCGCTGGCATGCGAGCCCCTGGAACACGAATGCGACCACCCATGGGTCCTCGTCCCGGGCGCGGCGGCGCGCATCGTGGACCAACATCTTGTGCGCGCGCTCGAAGCTCCCGGCTCGCGCATAGGCGACGCCGAGGAAGAAACGCGACGCGGCGACCGTGTGCGGATCGCGGCTCTTGCCACGCAGCCGGAGGCCATCGAAGCACATCTGTGCGTCCTCGATGCGGCCGAGGAACGTGAGCGCACCGACGACGAACGCGATGTCGGCGTCGTCGATGTCGATCTGGGCGTCGAACGTCGATTCCGCGACCTTCGCGTAGAGACCCGCGAAGAACGCGCGAGCGATCGGCGTGTCGCCCGGTCGTGGGTGCACCACGCCGGGAGCCACCGCCTTCGCGCGTTCAGCTCGGTCGGCCCGCATTGGATGACGCGTTCAAGATGCCATGATTACAAATGAAAACAAGGTATCGCGTCACGATGTGGGGCGCCGTAACAGGCCGAAACTCGGCGTCCCGCACTGCCGGATGCACCTTCTCGTTCGCCGGGAAGGACCGGCACTCGAAAAGGATGCTCATGGAAACGACCAAGAAGGCTCTCCTCGTTCTCGGCTTCTTCTCCCTCGTCGTCGGGTGCAGCGCGCCCAACGACGACCGCAGCACGAGCAGCCGCTCGGATCGCGTCGTGCTGGACGTCCGATGCAACGCTGACTCCGATTGCCCCACCGGCTTCGAATGCGAGATCGAGAACGAGCACGGAACGTCGATGAGCTACTGCAAGTCGCACCAGAGCTCGGGCGCGGCGAGCGGCTCGTCGGCGCCGGGAACGTCGTCGTGTCCGCCCGGCTTCGAGCAGGAGACGGAGCATGGCGGCGTCTTCTGCAAGCCGCACGGCGGTGACGACGACGGACACGATGGCGGCGCAGCGTCGACCGGCAGCGGATCGGCTGGCGCGGCCTGCACGACGGACGCCGACTGCGCCGCGGGGCTCGAATGCGAGACCGAGCTCGAGCATGGCGTGACGACGTCGTTCTGCAAGGCGCACGGCGGCGGGAACGGCAGCGGAAAGAACTGACGAATGCGACAGCGCGTGCGGGCTACCAACTTGCTGCTAGTGCTGATCAGGGAGCTTTTTCGATGAAGAAGGTCAGTGTCCTCTCGATCCTCGCGCTCACCGCCGCGTGCAGTGGCGCGACGTCGACCGTCGAACGCGGGGGACAGGATCCGCGAGGGCAGCCTGCTGGCGGAGCCGGAGCAAGCACGCCTGCACCGGGTGGAACGGGCGCGGTCGCGGGAGGAGGCGAGGGGACCTACAGCGGCGTGTACGAGGTTCCGATCGTCAAACCCGAGCTCGCCGCGGCGGCGACGTACGCGACGAGCGAGGTGCACTGGACCGTGTCCGGTGGCACCGCTCGTCTCGAGTACGATCTTCCCGTGGCGCTCGTCGGGACGTCGATCCGCGTCGAGTTCACGGGCTCGTTCGATCCGGCGACGAACAAGGGCACGCTCACCGGCCCGCCCGGGACAGCGGAGTGCACGATGACCGCGACGACGGTCGAGTGCCTCGAGGTCATGCGCGGGCTGCTTCCGATCAATGCCGACATGGCGCTCATCGCGTCCCTCGCGAAGGCCGACTATGCAGGGCCCGTCGAGCACAGGCTCGAGGTCTCTAAGGTGTTCATCGGCGATCCCATTGGCGTCGTCCGGTTCGACACCAGCACGGCGGCGACGGAGCCCGAGCACGAGACCGAAGACGAGAAGCCCTGACGCGCAGCGCTCGCGGGTTGCGCCGTCTTCGTGAGCGTCGTGCTCGGCGCGCTCGCGCTCGTATCGGCGTCGTTGCGATGAGCGGCAGTCTCTCGAATGCCGACGCGGCTTCGAACCAGATCCCAGACGCGCGTCCGCTGATGCACGTCGACCGCGATGCATGCGGCCGATCGACGAGCTGAGACGAGAGAACAGCACGCTCGATCGCCGCGCGGCGTGAGTGAGGCCCGAACGCCGCGATTTCAGGCGTTTCGTCCGATCTCCGAGACGAGAAAGAGAGCGTCGTCTGCTTTCCCGTCGTCGATCGCCGCAACTAGAAGCACGCGCCCACAGCCATGCTCACGCGCATCTCGCTTCGGTTCGTCGGTTTCAGTGCGCTCATCTCTTCCGGTCTCGCGGCGGTCGCTTGCACTGCCGACGGCGTCAGCGATCCGTTCACCGAGGTCGAGGCCAGCACGACCGAGCCGCCTCCGAATGCGCCGCTTCCTCCGCCGAGCGATGACGATGACGAAGACGCATCGCCGACCGATGCGGGCGCAAACGTCGACGCAGCGAAGAAGAAGGGCAAGGACGCGAGCAACGATGCTGATGCGAGCGTCTGGGCGCCCGAGCCGGGCGAGAGTTGTCCGGGGGTCAATCAGATCATCAAGCGCACGTGCGGGCTGTGCGGGTCGCAAGAGGCCGTCTGCTTGCTCGATCTCGATGGTGGACCGAGCGGCGTCGTCAGTCCGTACAGTCCATGCACGAACGAGGTCGACGGCGGCTGCGTTCCGGGGACCACGTCGACCGAGTCGTGCGGCAACTGCGGTACGCGGACGATCGTTTGCAACAAGTTCTGCGGATGGCAGGCGGGCGCGTGTCAGAACGAGCCGCCCAACTCGTGTGTGCCGACCGCGCATGATTACACGGCGGCCGGGTGCGTCGACGAGGGCACGTTCCGCGAGCGCGAATGCACGAACGCGTGCACGTGGACGAGCTACGCGCTCACGTGCGACGCGCTCGACTTCGAGCTCGTCGTGTCGAGCACGGCGAAAGCGGAGGTGAGCGGCATCTTCCCGCTCAAGGCATCGCTCGTGGACAAGCGGATCACCGGATCGTGCCCGAGCGCGTCGCTCTCGACGACGACGAACCATCCTTACGCATACGTCGAGCTCGTGAACCCGAGCGACAAGACGCTCACCGTGAGCGTGTGGAATGCGCAAGCGACGAGCACGGGGCCGATCATCGATACGGTGATGGCCGCCTACGCGGGCAACGTCCGCCCGTCGACGGATCAGGAACGGAAGGCGTGCTCGAAGGGCGTCGGCGATATCTGCCCGAGCGGGCTTCCGTGCGGCAGCACGCAGTGGGCGGGCCTCACCGGGACGAGCGCCGTCAGGGTCCCCGCGTTCGGGTCCGCGCTCGTCTGGTTCGGATCGTATTACGCAGCCGGCGGCGCATCGACCGCCGAAGGCGACGTGAAGCTCGTCGTCCGCACCGACGCCGTCGAGTGACCCGTTTGGCTGTCTCGGGACGACCCTCTTGGCGAGGTCTCGCGCGCAGGTCCAACCCCTGCGATTGCGCCTCCGTAGGCGATGCAGCGATTGGCTGACGTCTTTTTGCGAGAGCGCCGGAATCCCGCTCGAGAACTGTTTGGGAATTACCGTCAGGTTTCTTGGCCTTTCTGGTGAGACGTTCCCGAGACCAAGAATCGAAAGACGCGCGTGCACTCCCGGGCCGGCAAGCTTTTGATTGAAGTTACGAACTGTTGAGCACTGCACGTAGCTGCGTGTGTCCCGGCGCACGCCTCTGTGCGACGAGGGGTGGGACTTGCACACCCCACCATGGAGCGCTAGAGCGCCCGCCACTCGCCACGGGGATTGGCGAGAGAAGGAGCGTCTTCGCCCAATGCGTTCTCTCAAGTCCGGTCTCGTCGGCTGCGTTGTTGCCGGAGTTTTCGGGACCCTCGCGGTCGTCGGCTGCAGCGCCAGTGGAGACACCGGCGACATCGGCGATCCGACGACGGAGTCGAACCCGACGGACCCCGGCAGCAGTGGCTCGGTCCTGGCGCCGAGCAATTCCGACGACGGCAACGGCGACGAGCCGGCGGATGCCGGAAAGAAGGACGGGGGCAAGGACGCCGGCAAGAAGGATGCGGGCAAAGACGCGGGACCGCCGCCGCCCGATCCGGGCGCGAGCTGCGCGAACGCGAACGACATCTTCACGCGCTCGTGCGGAGCCTGCGGAACGCAGCAGGCCGTGTGCCTCGCGAACGAGGACGGCACCGCGGGCGGGAAGGTCAGCCCGTACAGTCAGTGCAAGGGCGAGGTCCAGGACGGCTGTCTCCCCGGCACCACTGAGGACATCGCGTGTGGCAATTGCGGCACGCAGAAGCGTACGTGCAACCAGTTCTGCGCGTGGTCGGGTGGCTCGTGCACCGGTCAGCCGACGAACTCCTGCACGCCCGGATCCATCGAGCTCCTAGGCGCGGGCTGTGATGCGAACCTCTATCGTCAGCGCACGTGCAAGAACAGCTGCACCTGGGACAACATTTCCCAGACGTGCTCGGCGCCTCCGACGTACGTCCTCGTCCCGCCGACGGCCGGCGGCGTGAACAGCACGATCGCGGTCCTGAGCGGCTCGAAGATGATCACGAAGCTCGTCACCGGCTCCTGCCCCGCGACGTCGTTCGGCTCGGCGACCCCTTACGCCTTCATCGAAGTTCGCAATACGAACCCGAAGGCGGTCACCGTTTCGATCTACAACTCGCAGGCGACCGGCGGCAGCGAGATCGACACCATCATGACGGTCTACGAGGGGGCGACGATCCCGACGACCGACACCGCTCGCAAGGCCTGCAAGGGCACCATCACCGACTCGGGCAACACGGCGCTCACGGGCGGGTCGAGCTCGCTCAACTTCGCGTCGCTCGACGGCACGAAGGCGGTCACGATCCCGGCGAACTCGTCGGTGCAGGTCTACTTCGCGAGCTACAGCTACGATGCCTCGAATTCCTCGGCGTCGACGGGCATGGTCAACCTGAGCGTGAAGACCGAGTCCGTCGCGCCCTGAGCGATCGAGCGCGTCTAGAGAAGTCGCTCGTTAGCGAGCGCGTCTAGGGAAGACGCTCTCGTACGCGAGCCCGTCCGTGGAACGCGCGCGCGGACGCGAACCAGCGGCGGTGCCCCTCAACAAGGGAGAGGGGCAGCCGCCGAACCAAGACTCGACGGAGGGGCCGGCAGCGGCGTGGCGGAGTTTCGCCATGTCGCTGCCATTTTTTTGTCGCTCGCACCGTCGCCTCGCGTCGCGGGAGGAAGTAGGGTTCGCGCGTGGCCTCTCCTCCTGGTCGCGCCGGCGAGCGCCCCGCCGCTGCCGAAGTCGCCGTCGAGGGCGAGGTGGCCGTCGTCACCTACGAGAACAGCGAATCCGGCTTTCGCGTCGTGAAGGTCGCCGTCCCTGGCCGGCACGATCGGCTGACGGTGGTCGGGCTCTTCCCTCGCGTCACCGTGGGCTCGAGGGTACGCGTGCGCGGGACGCGAGAGGTGAGCCGCGAGCACGGAGAGCAGCTCCGCGCGACGAGCGTGACCGAGCTCGCGCCGACGACGCTCCAGGGCATCGAGAAGTATCTCGGCTCGGGCCTCATCAAAGGCATCGGCGGCGTGACCGCGCAGCGGATCGTGAAGCATTTCGGTCTCGACACGTTGAAGGTGCTCGAGGAGACGCCGGATCGTCTGCGCGAGGTGCCGGGGCTCGGTCGTGCACGTGCCGAGCAGCTCGTGTCGTCGTGGAACGAGCAGCGCGCGATCCGCGACGTCATGGTCTTCCTCCAGGCGCACGGCGCGAGCGTCCATCTCGCCGGACGCATCTTCAAGCGTTACGGGCCGAAGGCGGTGAGCATCGTCTCGAGCGATCCGTACCGCCTCGCGATCGACGTCTGGGGCATCGGCTTTCGCACGGCCGACCGGATTGCTTCGGAGATGGGGATCGCGAAGGACTCTCCGCACCGGATGCAAGCAGCGTTGCTCCAGGGGCTCCGCGACGCGACCGAGGCCGGCCACTGTTATCTCGTCGCCGAAGACCTCACGATGCGTGCGTCCCGCCTCCTTTCGGAAGACGCTCGAGACGCGGAGCCGCCCAGCGTCGAGCTGCTCGCGAGGCTCGAGGACGCGCTCCGGTCCGTCATCATGAACGGGTACGTCGTGGCCGAAGAGGGCGACGCGCTCGTGCGTCTTCGCGCAGGGGCGCCTCTGCGAAACGCCGCCATCTACGATGCACGCATGCACGAGACGGAGACCCGTCTCGCTGCGCGCCTCGCCGCGCTCGCGACGGTGGAGGGCGACACACTCTCCGGCTTCGCCACAGCGGTCGCTCGATTCGAGCACGATACCGGCACGGTGCTCGCGGACGAGCAGCGCCTCGCCGTCGAGCGCGCCGCGCGCTGTCCGCTCCTCGTCGTGACTGGCGGACCAGGCGTCGGAAAGACGACGATCGTGAAGGCGATCCTGAGCGTCTTCGAGCGCGCAGGTGTCGTGGCGCGCCTCGCTGCGCCGACCGGGCGCGCCGCCAAGCGGATGAGCGAAGCGACCGGGCGCGAAGCAGCGACGCTCCATCGCTTGCTCGAGTTCGATCCGAAGACGGGGACGTTCAAGCGCGATGCGAAGAACCCACTCGCCGCGGGAGCGATCGTCGTCGACGAGAGCTCGATGGTCGACGTGTGGATGGCCGATGCGCTCACGCAGGCAGTCGCCATCGGCTCGCGGCTCGTCCTCGTCGGTGACGTCGATCAGCTCCCGAGCGTCGGCCCAGGATCGGTGCTGCGCGACGCGATCGCTTCGGGCGTCGTCCCGTGCGTTCGCCTCGTGAAGATCTTCCGGCAAGCCGAGAAGAGCCTCATCGTGCAGAACGCGCACCGCATCAACGCCGGCGAGGCGCCGATCGTTCCGGAGAAGGGGGACCCCAGCGCCGACTTCTTCATGATGGACCGGCGTGATCCCGACGAGACGCGTGCGCTCCTCATCGATCTCGTGACGCGTCACATCCCGCGCAAGTTCGGACTCGACCCCGTCCGCGACATCCAGGTCCTCACGCCGATGAACCGCGGGCCCGTCGGTACGGCTGTGCTCAATGAGGCGCTGCAAGCGGTGTTGAACCCGTCGGGCGCCGGCCTCGTCCGCGGGCGGGTGACCTTTCGCGTCGGCGACAAGGTCATGCAGCTTCGCAACGATTACGACAGGAACGTCTACAACGGGGACGTCGGCGTGGTCGCCTCCGTCGACGATGACGCGGATGCGCTCGTCGTCCGCTTCGATGACGACGCAAAAGGCACGGGCCGCGAGGTCGTCTACGACGGGCGTTCGCTCGACGAGCTCACGCTCGCGTACGCGTGCACCGTCCACAAGTCGCAGGGCAGCGAATACCCCGCCGTCGTCATCCCGCTGCTCACGAGCCACTTCGTCATGCTCTCTAAGAACCTCGTCTACACGGCGGTCACGCGTGGCAAGCGACTCGTCGTGCTCGTCGCCGATCCGCGAGCGCTGCGCCTTGCGCTCGCAGAGCAGAGGCGTGAGGAGCGGCAGACGCGGCTCGCTTCGAGGATCCGGCGCGCCAGCGACGCATCCGTCGCAACGTCGCCCTGACGACGCGCGCACGAAACCTCGCAGCGAACGTCGCAGCGAAGGCCGCGGCGCTTGCGGCGACGAGGTGGCCGGGTAGACTCAGGAGGCCTTATGTTGAAGCGACTCTTCATCGGGCTCTTCCTTGGAGCAGTGGTGGGAGCGATCCTCGCCGCGGTGCTCGTCCAGGGGCTCGGCGTGATGACCTTCGACGGCTCCGCGCTCGGGGCGACGGGCGCGTACCTCGCCGCGGCGCTGACCGGCGTCATCACGGGCCTCGTGGCGGGAAAGCCCATCTGGTCGGCCGACGGGAAGATCGAAGCCGGCCTGAAAGCGTTCTTCGGCGCTCTTCTCGCGCTCGGCGGCATGTTCGTCCTCAGGCAGTGGGTTCAC
Organism: Pseudomonadota bacterium; assembly: GCA_023402175.1. GTDB lineage: Bacteria > Myxococcota_A > Polyangia > Polyangiales > Polyangiaceae > Labilithrix. The sequence continues at coordinate 29,651 of JAEXCN010000310.1, forward strand.
GTCAACGTGGATCTGTCGGCGCTGAAGGCGAGCGCGGGGCCCGCCGAGGTTGGCCAGCTCCCCGCCGTGTCGCTCCCGATCATCGCCGCCGTCCTCGCCGGGTTCTTCGAGCTCGACAACACGGACAGCGGCGAGAAGGACAAGAAGGATCCGACGGCGAACGCGCTGAAATCGGGCACGAGCAGCAAGGTTCGCGTTGCCGACGAGGACGAGTCGGAGGACGCGGGCGACGAGGAGGAGGCGGCGCCCGCAAGGAAGCGCCGCTGATCTCGTCGTGGCCGCACGCGCCGCGCCGGTGAACGTCCGCGACGCGAGGTTCGCCTGATGCCTTCTGCGCGCATCCTCTTCTACGCGGCCACGCTCGGCGGGATTGTCTTCGCCGTGTACTCGGTGGTCGCGCAGCCGCCGCCGCTCTGGGGCGCGCTCCTCGCGATCGGTATCTTCATGGCGATCACGCTCGCCGGCGTCTTCGTCCTCGGGCTTCGGATGTTCGCAGACGCGATCATCCGCGGTCCGGCCGATGCTCGTGGCGTCGTATTGACGTTCGACGACGGGCCCGATCCGGTACACACGCGCCGCATCCTCGACATCCTCGACGAGCACGATGCAAAGGCCACGTTCTTCGTCATCGGACGCAAGGTCGAGAAGCATCCCGACGTCGTGAAGGAGATCCTCGCGCGCGGGCACGAGGTCGGCGTGCATGGCTACGCGCACGACCGCCTCTTCTCGCTTCGAGGGCCGCGCCGCGTCCGTCGTGATCTCGAGCGTGCCGTGCGGGTGCTGGAGAAGGTGACGAACCAGCGGCCGACGTTGTTCCGCCCGCCGGTCGGACACACGAACCCGACGATCGCGCGCATCGCCGAGCAACTCGAGCTGACCATCGTCGGATGGTCCGTCGCCGGCTACGACGGGATCGCGCGCGCCGAGCCGAAAAAAGTCCTTTCACGCATCACACGCAAGCTCGACGATGGAGACATCGTGCTCCTGCACGACGCGGCCGAGCGTGACGACCACGACCCGACCGCGCCGAAGATCCTCGGGGCGATCCTCGCCGCGGCGAAGGACAAGAACCTCCGGGTCGCGCGCCTCGGCGAGTGGGTCGAAGGGCTCGAGGGCTGATCTCCGCCGGAGGATCTACGCCAATCAGAGCGATGCGAGGTCTTTACGTGTGAGGGAGCTCGATCACGAATCGAGCCCCCTCGGTGTATTGCCGATCGAGGAAGATGCGGCCCTTCGCACCTTCGATGATGCCGCGACAAACGGCGAGGCCGAGGCCCGTGCCCGCGCCCACGTCCTTCGTCGTCACGAAGGGATCGAAGATTCGAGGCGCGATCTGTTCGCCCACACCAGGCCCGTTGTCTTCGACCTCGATCCGTACCCGTGCGCCGTCGACCCGCTTCGCCCGCACGAGCAGCGTGCGCCGATTGCTCGGGACGGAGCTCAATGCCGCTCCCGCATTGAGGAGCAGGTTGAGCAGCACCTGCGTCAGGCGCTGCGAGGAGAGGGCAACGTGCAGGCCGGGCTCGATCTGCAGACGCGTATCGATCGACCTGAAATCCTTCTGTGGACGCACGAGGCTCACGGCGTCGTCGACGACCTCGGAGACCGAACAGCTCGTAGCGCGCGACGACTCGGGGCCTTCTTCCGGGCGCGCGTAGTCGAGGAGATCCCGGACGACGACGTGGATTCGCTCCGTCTCCTTGCGCATACGCTTGAGGAAGTCGGCGCGGACGTCGTCGCTGGTCTCGGCGTCCTCGATGAGATCGTGCATCCCCATGATCGCCGCGATGGGGTTGCCGATCTCGTGCGCGACGCCGGCTGCGAGCCGGCCGACGCTCGCCATCCGCTCGCTGCCTGCCAGCTGCTCGCGTGTCTCGCCGAGGCGCTTCGTCGTGGCGGTCAGCTCCTCGACCTTGCTGCGCAGAGCTTCCTCCTCCTTCAACAGGCGAGCCGTCATCGCGCGGACGCTCGAGCCGAGCTCGGCGATCTCGCGGGCGCCGGAGGAGGGCAGATCGAAGTCGCGTCCTCCGCTCGCGACGCGGTCCGCCGCGCGCCCGAGCTGCTCGATCGGCCGGACGATCGCCCGGGTGAGCGCGATGTACGCGAAGACCAGGAGCCCGAGCGCGAAGATCGACATGTACAGCGCGATCCCGCGAACCAGCTGCGCCGAGCGCGCGGGATCGTCCTCGGCGCGGAGGCGCACCAGGACCGCGGCCTCGCCGCTCGGAAGCACGACGTCCATCACGCGTCCGGACTCCGACGACGTCGCTCGCGTCGCACGCTGCGCATACGGCCGCGGCGGTGGACGCAGCGCTCCGAGCTCGCCCGGCGCTCCGCCCTGAGCGAGCGTCTCTCCGGTCGGCCCGAAGACGGCGATCGCGAGAGCTCCTCCGTCGTCGCCGACGTGCGATGCGATCGTGCGATCGAGCGCTGTTGGATCGTTCGCTCGAGTGTCGACGACGTGGGCAGCGATCGCCCGGCCGAGGCTCGTCACGGCGTCCTCGCGGTACGCGAGCGACGTCCCACGCGTCACCTGCGCGATCGCGAAGAAGAGCGGGAAGTAGGCGACGAGGATGACACCCGCGAGCGCGAGAAGGATCTGCAGGCGCAGTCCCGGACCGGATCGCGTGGGTCGCTCCGTGCTCATCCTCTGGGCTTCATGGTACGCCGAGGAGCCCGCCGATCTGATAGACGAGCACCGCGGCCGCGTACCCGAGCGCGTAGGTGTACCCGATGACGAACGCAGGCCATCGCCAGCTCGCCGTCTCGCGCCGGATCGCCGCGACGGTGCTCATGCACTGGCAAGCGAGCACGAAGAACGCGAGGAGCGCGAGCCCGGTCCGCACGCCGTAGACGGGCGTGCCGTCGGGCTTCTTCGCCTCACGGAGCTTCGTGGCGAGCGGCGTTGCGTCGTCGTCCGCGTCTTCCACACCGAAGACGACGCCCATCGTCGCGACCATGAGCTCGCGTGCACCGAACGAGCCGATGAGCCCGACGTCGATGCGCCAGTCGAAGCCGGCGGGACGCGTGATCGGCTCGATCGTCCGCCCGACGGTCGCTGCAATGCTCGACTCAATCGCGGGCTCGTTCGGATCGTGGCTCACTCCCGGCATCGGGATCGAGAGGAGGATCCAGAGCGCCGCTGAAGCGACGACGATCGTCGTCCCGACATCGCGCAGGAAGCGCCGTGATGCCTGGTACGCCTTCCGTGCGACGACGCTCGCCTGCGGAATGCGGTACGACGGCATCTCGAGCACGAGCGGCAGGCTCCTTCCCTTCGTCGCAGTGCGCCGGAGGATGAACGACGCCACGAGCGCAGCGAAGATGCCCGCGAAGTAGAGGCCGACGAAGATGCACGCGCGGAAGAGCGCCGACTTCCCGGAGAAGAACGCCGCGAGCACGAGTCCGTACGTCGGGAGCCTTGCCGAGCAGGTCATCAGCGGGATGACGAGGATCGTCGTCAACCGCTCACGTGGATCTCGTACGACTCGCGTCGCCGAGATCGCCGGCACCGCGCACGCGTGACCCATCAGGAGCGGGAGAAAGCTCCTGCCGCTCAGACCGAGGACGCGGAGCAGACGATCGACGAGGAACGCTCCGCGCGCGAGATAGCCGCTCGCTTCGAGCAGCTCGAGAGCGATCGTGAGGATCACGATCTGCGGCATGAACGCGAGGACCGTCCCGGCGCCGGCGAGGACGCCGTCCGCGACGAACGACGCGACGAGGCCCTTTCCGAGGAGACGATCGAGGCCGGTGCGCGCGAGCCCGACGAGCGTGTCGAAGAGGCCCGTCACCGGATCGGCGACGAGGAACACCGCCGCGAACACGAGCGCCATCAGACCGACGAAGACGAACGGTCCGACGAATGGATGCAGGAGCACTGCATCGAGACGCTCGGTCATCATCCGCCGCCGACGCGTGACGGCGGTCGACGAGACGTCGCGCACGACGGCGCGAGCGAGCTCCACGGGGTCGAACGATGCGTTTGCGGCGGTCCGGTCCTCGCGGAGGTGCTCGTCCACCGCGGTGAGGAGCGTCGCCTTCGCGGCCTCGTCGCGGGCGCTGAGGAGGACGACGGGCGCGCCGATCTCCTTGGAGAGCCGCGCGATGTCGACGTCACGACCTTCGGCGGCGAGCACGTCCTTGTGCGTGAGCGCGACGACGAGCGGCAGCTTCGCCTTCGCGAGCTCGCGCGTGAGGCGCAGGCCGAGCGCGAGGCGGGTCGGATCGATCACCTGGACGACGAGGAAACGCGACGTGCCGGCGCCTTCGCGAAGGCGGTCGATGAAGCTCCGTGCGATGCCCTCGTCGGTGTCGCTCGCGACCGTCGCCTCCACGGAATAGAGGCCGGGCAGATCCGCGACGACCGCGCGTGCGCCAGAGGGCAGGGCGATCTCGCACTCGAGGACGTCGATCGTGATGCCGGGATAGTTGCCGACGCGGGCGTTGCCGCCGGTCAGGCGGTTGTAGAGCGACGACTTCCCGGAGTTCGGTCGGCCGACGAGCGCGATCGTGATCCGTCCCGCAGCGCTCGCGGTCGGTTCCTCCCGGCGCAACGCGGCCGCGCTCATCGGTCGTCCCCGGACGCGCGCGCGACGTGGAGCCGAACAGCAAGCTCTCGCGCGACCGCGAACTCTCCGCCGGAGGACGTCCGCACGTGGAGAGGACCGCCGAATGCAGCACGGCGAAGCACGATCACCTCTTCTCCTTCCTGGAGGCCGACCGCGGCGAGCCAGGCAGCGACGTCCTCTTCGAGCCGGGCCTCGACGATGCGCACGCGCACGCCCACGGCGACGCCGGCGAGAGAGCTCCCGCTCGCGCCTTTCGCGTTGGTCGAGCTGCCGGCTCCGTCGACCATGCTTGGCACTGTACCGACCCTAGATCTTGATGCCGAACGCGCGCCCGATCGCTTCGGCGATGGCGCCGCCCGCATCGATCGTCCCCTCGAGCACGTCCGTGGCCGCGGCCTTCACCTCTGCCGGAGCCTGGCCCATGGCGAACGAGCGCCCGGCGCAGGACATCATCGACAGATCGTTGAGCCAATCGCCGACGCAGACGGTCTCGGAGATATCAATACCGTAGTGCTTCGACACCCATGCGAGCGCGGTGCCCTTCGTCCCGCCCGATGCACGTGCGACCATTCCCCAGTGCTCGGTGTCGCGCCGGAACGGGAACATCGCGACCTGCATCGCCTCGGTCGAGTCGCGCTGGATGTCGGCCACCGTGCGGCCGATGCTCGCTTCCTTGCCGAGCGCGACCACGGCCGTCATGCCGCCGTCGGAGTCCCAGAGCGCGTGCTCCGTCACGCGGTGCGCGTAGCGGAGATCGGTCGACCACGTGCGCACGTACGGCAGGTAGTCGGCGCCGCGCTCGTCGTGGACGATCGCGTCCTCGGCGAACAGGAACGCGACGAGGTCGTTGCGCTCGAGGCTGGCGCGCAGGCGATCGGCAGCGCGACCACGGATGCCGTGGTGGAGCAGCGTCTTGTCGTTCTTGGCGTCGACGATGTGGCTGCCGTCGGCGCATCCGACGGGGCCGTCGATGCCGAGCAGCTCGGCCGCTTCGCGCGTCCCCGAGTAGAGCCGACCCGTGAGGATCGTGACCTTCACGCCTCGTGCGCGGAGCTTTCGGACGGCGGCGACGTCGACGTCGTTCGCCGCGCCGGCATGGTTCAGGAGCGTTCCGTCGAGGTCGAGCGCGAGGAGCTTGTACTGCTTCGCAACCGCTGCAGAGAGCGAAGCGGACCCCTGACGTGCGGAACGGGAGCTACGCCGTCCAGTGACAGGCGTGCTCCCGCTCTTTCGCTTCCCCGGCATGTGACCTCGCGAGCCTCGCTGATCCCTTTGCCAGGAATCAGGACGCCGCGGCGTAGACGGAGACCTTCCTCTTGTCCTTGGTCGCCCACTCGTACTTCACGACGCCGTCGATGAGCGCGAAGACCGTGAAGTCCTTGCCGAGGCCGACGTTCTTGCCGGCCGCGATCGTCTCGCCGACCTGGCGGATGATGATGTTGCCCGCACGGACGGTCTCGCCGCCGTACACCTTCACGCCACGGCGCTGCGAGTTGGAGTCGCGACCGTTGCGCGTGCTGCCTGCGCCTTTTTTGTGAGCCATGGTCCTTTCCTCCTATCTCAGCCCGTGATGCCGGTGATCTCGAGCGCCGTGAACGGCTGACGATGACCGGTCTTCCTGCGGTAGTTCTTGCGACGGCGGAACTTGAAGATGATGACCTTCGGCGAACGGTCCTGGGCGACGATCTTCGCCTCGACCTTGGCTCCACCGACGAGGGGAGCGCCGACCTTCACACCATCGCCCGCGCCGACGAGGAGGACCTCGCCGAGCGTCACGGTGTCGCCGACGTTGCCCGGGAGCTTCTCGACCCGAAGCCGATCGCCCTGAGCCACCCGATACTGCTTTCCGCCCGTTTTGATGACCGCGTACATGGAGATCCCTCTTCGTGAGCCGTGCGGGCTGTCCTGCGATGTGCGAGGAGGCCGCGTCGGCGGGGTTACCAAGCCTCGGAGTACGTTGCGAGACGAGCTCAAGCTGCTGAAAAAGCTTGTGTTCGCCGCCTCGCTCCAGGGCGTGGGACGCGGCACTATACGCGCGCGCCAGCGTTTGTAAAGCGCTGCGCGGGCCGGCGTTCTCACAGCCGAGGTTTCCTCGGCGCTGCGCCGCTCGCTTCCGTTCTAGCGCATCTCGTTCCAGCGCTTCCAGCCCCCTGCCGCCGGCCCGGGCTTGTGGGGCGGCCCCGGACGGTGCTGAACTGGAGGAAGGAAGAAGAGGAAGTAGAGGAGCTCGAGGCGCACGGTTTGCAGACCGATGGCCCGTGGGCCGCCGGCGGCTCCCGTCCCGCAAGCTCGCGCCCGGCAAAACATCCGGCGCTCTCGGTACTTCGCGGCGGAGGATCAATGGATTATCGCGGCGTTCTCCTGATTGCGGCCATCGTCGGAGCGGGGGCGCTCGCCTCCTCGACTGCGTGCAGTGGCCCGGATCCGGGAGCCATCACCTTTGCGGAGCGGCAGTCTCAGGGGACCAGCGAGACGCAGAGCTCGAGCGGCACGAGCGGCACCGGGGGTGACGGCGGAAGCAGCGGCACGGCCCCGACGACCGATCCCGTCTTCGGCACCACCGCGTTCGCGTACGAGGACCCGGGAGTCGAGGCGAACAAGGCCAACGATGCTCACGGCGGGAGCGTCGAGGGGAGAAACTGCGCCGACACCGGGTGCCACACCGAGGGCGGCGCCGCGGCTGGCAAGCAGTGGCTCTTCGCGGGGACCGTCTACACGGCGCCGACGAACGGACAGACCGTCCCCAAAGCCGAGATCAAGATGGTCGGTCCGAACGGCGAGGAGATCGGGTCGGCGTACACGGACAAGAACGGCAACTTCTGGCTCGAGAAGGCCGGCCCGATCCCCGCCGGGAGCAAGGTCGGCGTCCGCAAAGAGGGCGGCAAGGCAACGCACATGGTGGCGACGCTCGGGCCCGGTGACGGCGGATGCAGCGCGAACAAGTTGAACTGCCACGGCACTGCGCAGGGCCGAGTCTGGGCGCCGTGATCGCGGGGGCTCGCCGCTTGCACTGAAGAATTCTTCGGACAGCGCGCTCGCACCCTCGTGCGACGCTCGCGTCGGAGGATCGATGGACGATCATCGTGATTTCGTGAGGCGCCTCGCTCTTGCAGCGAGTCTTGGCTTGTCGATCGCTGGATGTAGCGGCCCGGATCAGGGAGTCATCACGTTCTCCGAACGACCGTCGAAGGGAACCGCGCAGGCGAGCGCGGACGACGACGAGACGTCAGCGCAGCCGGCGCCGGCGGAGACAGGTACGACCGCCGGCCAGGTGAACGCCGTGTTCGTGAGCGACGCGTATCCCGCGGTCAGCGTCGCGTGCGGAAGCTGCCATGTTGCGGGGACGAGCGGCGCGCCGATCTTCTTCGGTGCAAACGCGACCGCGACGTACCCGCTCTTCAAGGCTCGCAACTATCACCTGCCGAACAGCCTCCTCGTGACGAAGGGCGCGCACACGGGGCCTGCTCTCACGACGGAGCAGCGCGTAGCCATCGACAAGTGGGTCGCCGCAGAAGCCGGCGGCGTCGACGGAGGGTGACGCCGACCGTCAGTACCGGTGCTGGAAGAGCACGTCGAGAATCGACGTGCCACGATCGCCGCGCGTCGCGACGAGCGACCACTTCGGGATGAACTGCCAGTTGAGGAACACGTACGCGGTATCGGGCTCACGATAGGTCGCCCGCCCGGTCGCGACCGCGATCTGCACCTTGAGGCGCCGATCGAAGAAGCTTCGTCCCAGCTTCGCGCGCATGCGGTTGCCGCTGAGCGTGTCGGTCTCGACGTCGAGATCCTTGTCGACCGACGAGAGCGCGCGGTTGATGTCCGCGGCGAAGAATCCCGTGCCCACGGCAGTCGCGCCCGAGTCGCTGGACGCGTCAGGAGTGCCCGACGCCGCGGCCACGTTCGGATCGGGACGGCCGAAGAGAAGCACGCTCAGGATCTCGTTCGGCGAATAGGGAGGCTCCGAGCGAAGCGCGATCTTCCCGCCCTTGAGCGGGCCCGTGACCTCGACCCAGATGCGCGTGCGGTCCGGCGCGTCCCAGTATCCGGCGGCGACGACCGTGGGATTGCCGGGATCGCCGCCTTCGGGAAACGTGACCGTACCGCGATCGACCGTGAAACGACGGCCGTAGACCTCGATCGTCCCACCGCGAAGATCGATGCGGCCGGTGATGTTCAGCTCCTCGGCGATCTCGAGGACGGTGCGGCCGCCGAGCGAGACGTCGAGCCCGCGACCTTTGAGGTGGACCGAGTTACCGAGCAAGACATCGAGACGCGTGACGAGCTCGTCCGCCTTCGTCGTCGGTGACGTCTTGCCGGTCCCGCCGCGTGTCTTGCGGACGGCCGCCGTGTCGAGGTCGCCGTTCGAGCGGCGAACGCCGATTTTCACGGTCGGATCCGGATCGAGCGGCTGGAGATCCTGCACGTCGCGGTCGGGCAGCCGGACGTCCGCGCGATTCACGGCGACGTCGACGAGCAGCGTGTTGCGATCCTCGGACATCGCCGCCGAGAGCTTCACCTCGCCGGTCGCCTCGGCGAACGTCGCGCCCTCGGCGCTGATCGGGATGCCGTCCTTGCTCGCGACGATCGTCGCCTCGCCCCCCATGAAGCGCAGGCCGTCCATCCGCCCCTGCACCGACGCGCGGAACTCGCCCGTGCCCATCTTTCCCGTCGCCTCGTCGATGCGGAACGTCCCCGTCCGATCGAACTTGGCGGTCGCGTTCAACGACGAGATCTCTTCACCGAGGACATTGACGTAGAGGCGCCCGTCCTGGAGCGCGAGGCCGCCCTCGAAGACCTGCGACGTCTCGTCGATCGTCGCGCTGCCGGCACCGTCGACGCGCCCGTCGATCTCCGAGACCGCGCTCTTCACGAGCGGCGCGATGAGCGCGAGCCGGCCGTTCTGGACGGCGTAGTCGATGCGGGTCGGCGCGGAAGGATCCCACGAGAAGCTCGTGCCGCTCATGCGCAGGCTCTTCGACGCGACCTGGAACGTGCCCTGGGTCTTCTCGGTGCTTCGCTGGTCGAGGACCGATGCATGCGCGAACAGCGAGCGATCGCGCCCGCCGGCGGTGACGTCGAGCGACTGCACCTTCGCGCCGCTAGCTCCGAAGTCGTCGACGTGTGCGTTGGCCTCGAACGAGGGGTCTCGATTGAGGTCGCGAACCCGAGCGCGTCCGGTGAGGAGACCGGTCGTTCCGCGCGCGAAGGGAAGCGCGGCGAGCGAGAGGTTCTCCACCTCCACCTCCGCCGACGCGGACCAGGGAAGCTTCGTAGGCGCCTTTCCCTCGAGGACATCGGTCATCCGCACGTCCGAGAGCAGGACGAGACCGCGCAGGTGCCCCGGCTTCCTCGGAGGTGCGGGGGAAGCTCCTTCGAGGTCAGGCCGCCTTCGCAGTCGCTGTCGGCGCTCGCGCTCGTCGAGCGCGAACGTGACGGCTGCGCGCTCGCCGTCCCATCGTGCCTCGAGCGTCCCGTCGAGCGGCTCGAACGACTGCACTCCGCGCGTCCTTCGGCGGTCTTCGCGAAGGGTACGGGCCTTCGCGCTCACGACGACCTGCGGATGACCGAGCATCCCGGACAACTCCGCGTGTCCTTGCACCTTGCCGCGAAGCCCGGGCGCGCCGAGGAAGGAAGGGAGCTCGGCGACGTCGCGCGTCGGAACGTCGGCGACCATCTCGACGTCGAGCATCGCGAGTGCGTTCGCCCCGAAGCGCTGCGCTCCGGACAGCCATGCTGCGAGCGGCAACTTCGACTTCGCGCTCGCGTTCCCGAGCACGCCGTGATGATCCCACGAGAGGAACGAGATCTCAGCGTCCTCCGTGCGTCCGTCCCACGCGACGTGCGAGAGGATGTCGACCCCGGATACGACGAGCGTCTGCGACGCAGGCTCGTCGCCGGAGAGCGCGACCTCGAGGCCTTCGGTCCGGAGCGTGCCGCGGATCGCGGGCAAGGCTTTCGGATCTCCACGCTCGATGCGTGCCTCGAACGACGCGATGCCCGACACGCGCTCCACGTTCTCGCCCGCGAAGAGCGCGGCGCCTTGCGAGAGATCGACGGCGCCCCGGAGCTCGACGACACCCGTGCTGCGCCGGAGCGATGCTGCGTCGAGCCGACCGGGCACGTCGAGCTCTGCGTGCGTCATCTCGATCTGACCGAAGCCCTCCGCCGCGAGCTTGCCCGTCCCGACGAGCTTCCCGTCTTCCATCGTGGCGTGCACCTCGGCGACGACCGCACCGTTGCCGGCGAGGCCCTTGTCGCTCCGGACGACGACGTCGACGTGTCCCGTGGCGCCGCGAGGCCGCTGCCGGAGGTCGACGTCGACCGCGGCCTGCGTTCCTTCGGGCAGGAGCTCGAGCTCCTTGATCCCCGTCATGCGCGCGGCGCGATGGAGATCGACCCCGGCGCTCTTCGCGCGGACGTTCCATTGGCCGTTGCCGACGCTGGCGTCGAGCTCGAGCGGCTCACCGAGGCCGGTCACGCGCATCCCGCGCGCCTCGACGATCCCGTTCTCGACCCGGATGCCCTGCGCCGACGCAGACACGCTCCCCGAGGCTCCGGGTTCGCTGACCTCGAGCGAAGCGTTGAGCACGCGCGGCGTCGGGACGAGAGCGACCTTCGCGTGGCCCGTCGCGCGCGGATAGACGAGCGGGTCCTTTCCTCCAGCCTTCACCTGCATGTCGACGCCCGCGAAGCCGACGTCGAGCACCGGCGCGGCGAGCGGTCCGCCGACGCTTCCGGTGGCGGTGACGTGCTTCGCGAAGAAGCCGCGAGCGGCGACGCCGTCTGCCGAGGCGGTGGTCGTCGCCTGGATCGTGCCGCGCGCGAGATCGACCTTTCCTTGAGCACGTGCAGACCCGGCGCCGTCGACGAGGTTCGGTGCTCGTGCGAGCTTGCGGAGCGAGTCCGATCGCGCCTGGAGGTCGAACGTCGCGATCCTCGAAGGCACGTCGAACGTGATCTTCCCGTTCGCGTCGACCCCGGGCTCCCGTGCGCGGACGACCGCCGTGATCTGCGGAGACTCGAAGCGACCTTCGATGGTCGTCGCCGGGATCCGTTCGGCGCCGACGGATCCTTCGCTCGTCGAGACGCGGAACGAGGCGAGCGGACCGGCGGCCCCCGAGAGCGTGCCTTCGCCCGTCACCTTGCCGGAGATGTCCGTCGGGACCTCGGCGCCGAACGTCTGGAGATCGAGGTGCGCCGTATCGACCTCGAGCTTGAACGCGTTTCCTTCGCGCAGATCGATCTCGCCCTTGGCGTCCGTCACCGATTCGCCCGCCTGCACGTGCGCATCGAGCGCGATCGTGGGGAGCTTGCCATGTGCGCGGGCGTGGACCTCGATCGGCTTTGCGAAGGGCACTCCCGGGAACGCCGTCGCGACGGCGGCGGGCTCCGCACGCGCGATGTCGAGGCTGCCCTCGATGAGCTCGCCGTCGATCTTCGCCTGCGCGACGAGCGGGACGGAGCCGCACGAGCCTTCGAGGCGAGCGCTTCCCTTCAGTGTGGAGACCGTCGTCGCCAGATCGATCCCGAGCTCACCGGATGCGGTGCCGACGATGGGAGCCTTCTGCTCGGGAAGCGCAGGCGAACGCAGCGTCACGCCCGCGCGGTCGACGACGATCGCGACGTGCTCGTTCTCGAGCTCGAATCGGCCCTGGACCTCGCTGACGTCGCCGTCGAGCGACGGTGGCACGAGATTGCCGTGCACGTGAGCGCGGCCGAGCCGTGCCTTGCGGATCCGGACGCGCGGCTCCGGACCTTTCGGAGGCGGCGGAGCGGCCGGCGGCGCCGGTCCAGGTGAAGCGGGCGCGGGCGTCGTCCGCGGAGCGAATGCGAGCACGATCGCCGGCGTATTTGCCGCGTCCACGTCGAGGACGACCTCCGTGCTCCCGATCCGCACGTCATCGAGATCGACGTCGGGCGCTCCCGTCTTCGCGAGCGAGGAGAGCAGACGAGCGAGATCGATCGAGCCTTCGATGTCGTTCGCGACGATGACGCGGCGACCGGTGGGGTCGAACAGCTCCGCCTCGCGGACGTGCACGGTGACCTTCGCTCCGAGCGACAGCGACTCGACCTCTCCGATCCGCAGCCGGCCCTGGAAGAGATCGGCCGCGGCCTCGTTCGCGATCGCCGCGGTGATGCGCCGGAACACAGGCGTGCCCGCGTGCAGCTTCACGCCGAGCGCGAGCGCCCCCGTGAACGTCGCAACGAGCACGACGCCGCGAGCCCCGTGCGCAAGCGCGAGCAGCGCGCGCCTTCGCACTACTCGGCCTCCACGGTTCTGCAGCGTGTGATGCTCATCCGATCCTAGAACGCCTCTCCGATGCCGAACGCGATGGCGATCGGCATTCCGAGCAGGAGCGCTGGTTCCTGCTCGAACGTAGCGTCACGCGGGAACTGCATTCCCGGGATGCGATAACCGACGTCGAGACGGATGGGACCCACCGGGGTGTCGTAGCGCGCTCCGGCTCCACAGGACAGGTGCGGTCGGTCGAGCCGGATATCGACCGAGAACGGCGAGACGTCGCCGGCATCGCAGAACGCGGCCGTCGAGAACGGTCCCGATACGACGAAGCGGACCTCCGCGTTCGCCTCCCAGAGCGAGAGTCCACCCGTCGGGAGGAAACAGGCCTGATCGTTGGGGTTGCAACCACCTGCCACGCCCGACTGACCCGCCGGGCTGAGGTACGGGATGTTGTCGTGCGGGCCGACGCCCCGGAGCGGGTAGCCGCGGTTCGACGTCGGACCTCCGCTGAAGAACCCGCGGAAAAAGAGGAGCTGGTAGTCGCGCGCGGACGCTTCCGCGCGGGACGGGCCGGGATTCTCGAAGTTGATCTGCGAGTACTTCGAGTAGTTGAACGGGAAGAGGAACCCGACCGATCCGCGGAGCGCGATGGTGACACGCTTCGGCAGCGGGACGAACCCGCGAATCTCGGGCTGTACGCGCACGTCGTCGGCGTCACCCTGGAGCGGCCCGCCCGCGAGCTGCAGCTCGTTGCCGATGTACAGGCCGCGGCGCGGCTTCACCGGATTGTCGCGAAGGTCGAGATTGGTCGCGAGCGACACGTACGAGATGAGCAGCGTGTCGACGCCTTCGACGCGGCCGATGTAATCGAACGGGAAGTTCGCCTGGAGGTCGTACCCCGGACGAACGAAGAGCTTCCCGAGGAACTTTCGCTCGAGCCCGAGCTCGCCGCGGAGCTCGTGGTAGCCGAGGACGTCCTGCGTCGCCTTCGGGAGGAGCACCGGATAGACGTTGTACTCTGCACGTGTGAACCCCGTCGTCCGCTTCTCCACGAACGCGGGCTGCTGGAGCGTCGCGGTGAGCCTGTGCTCGTAGAGGGGGTCGGTCGGCGGCAACAGATCCGGGAACCGCGTGGGGTAGAGGACGATTCCAGGCTTGTACCGGAGGTCGAGCTTCCGGAGCCCGCCGAGGAAGTTCCCGTTCTGCCAGCCGATCTGGAGGTGCGTGTCCGTCTTCAGAGAGTCGAGCTCCACGCCGCCGCCGAGGAGGAGCGCGCGGATCTTCGCAGGCTGAGCCTTCACCGTGATCGGCACGGTTTGCGTGCGCTCGAACTCCTTCAGGTCCTGATCGATGTCGACGGACGCGAAGACGCCGAGGTCGAGGAGCGCCTGCCGTCCGTCGGCGAGCTTCTCGCTGGAGTAGCGCTTTCCCTCTTCGACGCCGAAGATGCGTCGGATCGGACCGGGCGGCAGCTCGCCGAGCCCCTCGAAGCGCACGGGGCCGAACTTGCCCAGCGGTCCGGGCTCGATCACGTAGACGAGCCGAGCTCGATGCGTCGCGAGATCGACCTCGGCCTGGCGTGTCACCTTCGCGGACGCATGACCCGTCGAGGTGAGCGCCTTGAGCGCGGCGCCTTCCGAGTCGGCGAACTTGTCTTCTTCGAGCCGGTGGCCGACGGGGAGGACCGAGCGGATCGCCTTTCGGATCGCGGTACGGGTTTTCTCGTCGACAGCCGTCTTCTCGTTGATCGAGATCGAGTCGACCAGCACGGGCTCGCCCTGGTCGACGGCGATCGTGACGTAGACCTTGTTCCCCTTTTCCTCGACACGCGCGGCGCGGACGTGCGCATCGTAGAAGCCCTGCGAGCGCAGGTAGCGCTCGATGCGCTGGAGGTCGCGGCGTAGGGCGTACGGGTCGAAGACCTCGTACTCGTAGACGACGCCGTCGAAGATGCCGAGGAGCCGCGAGCTCTCGCGCGTGGCGATACGGCCCAGAAGCTCCTCGTCGTCGATGTTCTTCGTCCCCTCGATCGTGACGTCGGCGATCGCTTTCTTGCCGGCAGGCACGCGGTAACATGCGCTGCCGGCGAGCGCGAAGAACGCCACAGCGGAGACCACGAACGGATGAGGACGGCTACCGCTCACGAGCGGCATCGCGCGCACCATATCAGGCCGCGCGACCGGCAGAGACTCTGGATTGCCGTGCTTGTCCGCGGGTCGGGTCTCGCTCGGACGATGTGGCTCGGGGCGATCCTCGCGATCTCGACCCCGACGCTCCTCGGCGGCTGCGGCGCCGCCCTGCCGAGGCCGCCGGCTGCGCAGGTCTCCGGGGCCGACTACGTGCCTGTTCCGTTCGCTCCGCGCGTTCCCCCCGTGGAGTACATCCCCCCTCGGCCGGCGAAGCAGGCGGTCTGGGTCGATGGCTCGTGGGAATGGACCGGCAACCGGTACGGCTGGCGCTACGGCTCCTGGGTGATCCCGCCGCCGAACGCCGGTTACGCCCGCTGGGTCGTCGTCCGGAGATCCGGTGACGGTCAGCTCTTCTTTGCACCCTCGCGCTGGAAAGACGCGTCCGGTAGGGACATCGACGACCGGTCGTTCCGGTACGCGCTCGGCCCCGAGGCGCGCGCTCGGTCGCGCCCGGGCGGCCCTCCGGCGGGAATCGCCAGTCCGCAGGGCGACACGAGCGTGCCGGGGCCGGTGCCGGTGCCGGTAGATAGAGGCGATTTCAGCGACGAAGACAACGAGGACTGAGACTGAGCCTGAGACTGAGACTGAGGCTGTCAATCGCGGAAAACACGGAGAGTGACGACCGGGCCCCCGCTCTGGTGGTAGTCTTGATTCGATGGGCGGTGAGCCTCGTGACGCCAAACGTCTCCACGACTTCGATGATGACGACGATGGTGAGAGCCAAAGCGTCCTGGAGTCGGGGACCATCCCGCGCGACACCGTGAGGCCCGCCTTCGACGTCGAGCGCTACGCCGAGGACACCATCGGTCGGGAGCGCCTGCCGACGATCACCGACGAGGCGGCGATCGAGGAAGCGCGCATCGCCTCCGTCCTCATGGACTCCACGCCTCCGAGAGGCCGGCCGTCCGCTCCGGACATCGAGCTCGCGGTGAAGTACTCGGAGGTCGAGGCGCTCGAGGACGGCGAACAGCTCGCGTTTCTCCGGGCGCGGCTCGCTCCGATGACGAGGATCCCGACGCTCACGCGGAAGATCACCGAGCTCGGACCCCTCATCGAGGATCCGAAGACGGCGTACATCCTCGGCTTCATCGACGGGCTGCTCCCGCTCGAGACGATCGTGGAGGTCGCCGGACTTCCCGAGCTCGACACGCTCAGGATCCTGGACCGCGCCGTCGATCAGTACGTCATCGCGTTCCGCGCGACACCCAATTCGGATTCCGGTCGCCGCTGAGCCCGCCGGTCAGCGGTCGCCGGCGACCCGCTCGAGCAGCCCGGACGTCACGTCGGCGAGCGAGGTGACGATCGCGTCGGCGAGGACGAAGCGCGCATCACGCGGAGGCGCCGATGGCCCCGCGGGATCATCGGATGGGATCGCGATGCAGCCCATGCGTGCGGCCTTGGCGGCGATCACGCCGGTCATCGAGTCCTCGATGACCACGCACTCGAGCGGCGAGACGTCGAGATGCTTCGCGGTGCTCAGGAAGATGCCCGGGTGCGGCTTGCCGTGCGGCTCACTCTGAGCGGATTTCACGACGTCGAACGTCCGCGCGAGCCCGAGCCGCTGGAGCGCGGCCTCGATGATCGGCATCGGCGACGACGAGGCGAGCGCGATACGGCGTCCGCTCTCGGAGCGCGCGGCAGCGAGCGCCGCCTCGATCCCCGGTAGCCCGCGACCCTCCGCCAGGATCAGCTCGGCGACTCGCTCGAGGAGCTTTGCCTCGACCACCGAAGGAGATTCGCCGCCGAATCCGCGCCGCGTGTGCCAGTACCCGACGACGTCGTCGATGCGCAGGCCCTTGGTCCGCGCGCAGTCCTCCGGGACGAGCAGGCAGCCGACGCTACCGAAGACCTCGATCTCGGCGCGAACCCAGAGCGGCTCCGAGTCGATGAGGAGCCCATCCATGTCGAAGATGACGGCGCGCAGCACGCGGGCTTCCTAGCACGACGTCGCTCTTCACGAAGATTGTTCGCGGTGTCGATCAGTCGGCGCCCGCATCCGTGGCGAGCGGATCTCTGATGTAGACGCGGACGTACGAGAGCGCATCGCCCGGCTCTGCGGTCTGGAAGCCGGTGTACGTGACGTCCCCGACCTCGATCGGGAACGGGACCTGCGCGCAATCCGGCGACGTCACCGCGACTTTGAGCGGAACGCCGACGTCGACGTCGTAGATGGCAGCCGAGAACGTCGTGCCTGCCTTCACCGTCGTGCGGGAGCTCTCCGGGAGCGCACCGCCGAAGTACACGACCTTCGCCTCGCCGGGAGGATCGATCGCGACCGTCGAGCCTTCTTCCGACGTGCACGGCGGCTGCGGATTCACCTTCACGACGACGATGCCCTTCTCCGCCTTCCTTCCCGGGAGGAACCCCGCGAGGAAGGTGGCCGTCGCCGTCGGAAGGAGCGTCGTCGTCCCGCGATCGAGCGTCTCCTTCTTCACGATCATCTCCTGCTCGAGGAGCTTGAAGTACTCCGGCGCGGAGACCGTCATCTGGTACGGCGCGTTACGCGGAACGATGATCTCGTAGTCGCCGCTCGCGTTCGTCGTCGCCGTCTTTCCCGCGATCGTCACCGTCGCGCCGGGGACGCCCTCGTCCTCGGTTTGCGCGCGGATGATCTTGCCTGACTGTTTCGACTCGGTGTCGTTCGTCACGACGACCGGGACGTCCGGCTGCGCATCGGCGCCGCCGTCGCCCGCGGATGGCCCGCTGCCGCCGCTGTCGTCGTCGCTGCAGCCGGCCGCGGAGACGATCAGCCCCGAAGCGAGAGAGCACGCGAAGGCGAACGGAAGCGCAAGTCGACGGAGCATGCCGCGAGCGTAGCATCGCCATGCTCGCGCTAGCCCGATGTACGGTCGATGCGGAGCGGCGGACCCGGAGCGCGCCCCTACGCGCCCGAGCCGCTCGCCCCAGCGGCCAGCGCCCAGTGGCCAGCGGCCAGCGCCCAGCGGCCAGCGCTCCAATAAACTGGGGACGCCGTACGAATCGAGCGGAACATCGCGTGTAGGGCGGCGCGAGTTTCGGCTAATCTTGTCGGGAATGTCGGCGACCGGATCCGAAGCGGCGGAGGACCTTGGGGTCGACGAGTCCTTCGAGGGTCAGGTCGTCGGGGGGAAGTACCGTGTGGGCCCGCTCATCGGGTCCGGCGGAATGGGCACGGTGTGGCTCGGGTATCACGAGCAGCTCGGGACGCGGCTCGCGATCAAGTTCATCCGCCCGCAGTTCGCCGAGCGTCCGGATGCTCGGCGGCGATTCGAGATCGAGGCGCGTGCGGCAGCGAGCGTCGACTCGAAGCACGCCGTGAAGGTCTACGACTACGGCGTCACCGACAAGGGCCTGCCCTACATCGTGATGGAGTATCTCGAGGGAGAGTCGCTCTCCGAGGTGCTGATCCGGCGCGGGCCGCTCCCGGCAAATGAGGCGGCGCAGATCATCGCTCAGGCGAGCAAGGCGCTCGCGAAGGCACACGCCGCGAGCATCGTCCATCGCGATCTCAAGCCGGACAACATCTTCCTCGCCACGAACGTCGACGGCGACACGAGCGGCCTCGGCTTCGTCGTGAAGCTCGTGGACTTCGGCATCGCGAAGATGCTCGACGTCGACAGCCCGGGCCGCGGCGGTCTCAAGGGCCCGACGCAAGAGGGCTCCGTCATCGGGACGCCGAACTTCATGAGCCCGGAGCAGCTCACCGTCGGCGGTACGCCGAACGCGCTCACGGACATCTGGTCGATCGGCGCATGCGCGTTCGCCGCGTTCACGGCGCGGATCCCGTTCGAGGGCGAAGTCCTCGGCGACATCGTCCTCAAGGTCTGCGTCGAGCCGCTGCCCGTCCCGAGCCAGTTCGTTCCCGAGGTCCCACCCGGGCTCGATGCGTGGTTCCTACGCGCATGTCACCGCGAGGCGCCGAAGCGTTTCCAGACGGTCGAGGAGCTCTCCGAGCAGCTCACGAAGGTGTGTGGGCTCGGCAACGTACAGGTTGCGACGCTCGCGGAAGATCGCGTGCAATATGCACTGAAGCGCGCGAGCCAGGAGGAGATCGATCAGCTCGACGATCTCCCGAGCGGCGGGATGAACGCCAAGACCGCGCTCCTCGCCGGGATCATCGTGGGCGTGTCGCTGATGGTGGCGCTCCTCGGATTCCTCGCGTGGCGCGCCAACCAGGAAGAAGGGCCCGAGCCCGCGCCTGCCCCCGCCGTCCAGCCTGCGCCTTCGCGCTGAGCGGCTTCGCCGACGCCGCACGCGGGCGCGGATGTCAGGGGTGGCTCAGCCGGCTTCTTGCGGGAGGCCCGTTCGCGACCAGCCCGGCTCGGTGACCTCGCCGAACGCACCGCGCGCGGCGTCGAAGCCGGCGCGCTGATCGAGAACGTTGGTGAAGCCCGCCGCGATGAGCGCGTTCGCGGCGCGCAAGCTTCGTCCACCTGCCTTGCAGCCGACGACGATCTTCGCGTCCTTCGCGAACCTCGCTTCGACCGAGCGCACGAAGTCGTCGCCGAGCGGGATGTTGATCGAGCCGGCCGGCCGACCTTCCGCGAACTCTTCCGGCGTCCGGACGTCCACGTACGTGAAACCTTCGCTCGTGATCTTCTCGTGCGCTTCGGCGGGTGAGATGCGGACGGGGCTGCTCATCGACCGTGAACCTACCACGCCGCCCTCGTCGATGCGCCCGCGGCAGGCGAGAGGCTGGGGCCCCGAATGCAGCCCCTGATCAGCGCGCGACCGAGCCGTCGGCGACGGGGCGGACGATCCCGAGGAGCATACCGATTCCGCCGAGCACTGCCGCGACGAGGAGCGAGCGCCGGAACCCGATGGCATGATCGAGCGATGCCGCGATCGCGATCCCGAGCGTCATGCCGACGTTGCGCGCCGTCGCCACCATCGCGCCCGCCGTCGACTGGCGGTCGCGCGGAGCGGCGCCCATGATGAGGGCGCTGTTCGGTGCGACGTAGAGCCCGGCGCCGACGCCGATGAGCGCGAGCGAGATCACGAGCGGCAAGCCCGGCGTAGCCGCGCTCGATGCGACCGCCGCCATTCCCGCCGCGATCGCGAGCATTCCGGCCGTGCTCGGGATCCGTGGTCCCCACCGGTCCGCGATGACTCCGCTGAGCGGCGCGACCACCGCCATCGTCGCTGGCTGCGCCGTCATGAACGCGCCTGCCTGCGCCGGTGAGAGCCCCGCGCCGTGCTGGAGCTCGAACGGCAGCAGGTACGCGAGCATGAACGTCACCGTGTAGAGGAGCGTCGCGCCGAGCACGCCGAACGCGAACGGCGGCTTCTTGAACAGGCCGAGCGGCAGGAGAGGGGACGCGTGAAGCGCCGTGTGGCGCACGAAGACGAGCAGCGCGAGCACCGCGAACGCGCCGATGAGCAGGACGGGGCGACCCGTCCAACCATCGTCTTGCGTGCGCTTGAGCGCGATGAGCAGCGCGGACAGGCTGGCAGCGAAGAGCGCGGCGCCGGGGAGATCGAGCGAGCGCGCGCTCGGTCGATCTCGCCGCTCGTCGTCCGCGGGGAGCATCACGATCGCGAGGACGAGCCCGACGGCGCCCGCACCGGCGACCACGACGAAGACGGCCTGCCATGCGAGCTTCGCGGCGAGCATTCCGCCGAGGCTCGGTCCGAGCGTGAGCCCGATGTACGTCGCGGCGAGCTGGACGCCGAGCGCTCGCGCGCGGCGCGCCGGCGGGACCGATCGTGTGACGATCGCCGGACCGACCGCCATGAGCATCGATGCACCGACGCCTTGCAGGATGCGCGCGCCCACGAGCGCACGGAGATCGAGCGCCGCCGCGCACATCATCGACCCGGCGACGAAGAAGACGAAGCCTGTAAGGTACACGCGCTTCTGGCCGAGGACGTCCGCCGCCTTGCCCACGAGCGCAAGCAGCGAGCTGATGGCGAGAAGGTATGCGGTGAGGACCCAGCTCACGTCCTGGGGCGTGACCGAGAGATCCCTCGCGATCACCGGCGCGGAGACCGCCACCAAGCTCGTGCTCAGCGCCGCGACGAACGCACCCGCGCATGCGATCGCGAGAGGCTTCGTCTGCGCGGCTGCCGCCATCGGCCCAGTTCTTACCGCCGACGCGCCGCGGACGCGATTGTCATCGACCGCGGTAGAGGTAGCGGCGGTCGGTCGCTCCGTCCTCGCGCGTGCGTTCGCCGACACGTTCTCTGGCACGTTCTCTGGCATGTTCTCTGGCCTCGGCGACGAGCGCGTGCTGCGGGGCGAGCTGACAGGCCGGATC
>JAEXCN010000330.1 GCA_023402175.1 Pseudomonadota bacterium
ATGTTCATCACCGCGTCGGTCGCGAGCAGCTTGACGAAGTCGTCGAAGTCGCCGCTCTCCCACGCGCGCACGAACCGGTCGACGACCTCGGCGTGGCGCGGCGCGTTCGCGGGTGAATCCTCGCATGGGCGCGCGATCGCGGCGCGCGCACGCTGCAGAGCGCTGTTGATCGCGGCGTCGGTGGTCTCGAGGATGGCGGCGACCTCGGCAACGCTCCAGTCGAGGACGTCGTGAAGGATCAACGCCGCGCGCTGGCGGGGCGGCAACACCTGCACGACGCGCACGAACGCGAGCCGGATGCCTTCATGCAGCCGCGCGGCCTGCTCGGGCCCCGGCACCGCCGGCAACAGCGCATCGGGGTAGGGCTCGAGCCACAGCATGTCGGAGCGCGGCGCGGTCGTGGGCGGCCCCGGCGCGACCGACGGGCTGACGTCTTGTGGCAGCACGCGACGCGAGCGCGCCTTGAGCATGTCGAGGCACGTATTGGTGACGATCCGATACATCCACGCGCGGAAGCTCGCGCGCGGCTCGTACGTGGCGAGCGCGCGCCACGCCTTGAGTCGTGACTCCTGGAGCACGTCGTCGGCGTCGTGGAACCCGCCGAGCATGCGGTAGGCGTACGCGTGCAGCTCGCGATCGAGCGGTTCGACCAGCGTACGAAATGCTCGTTCGTCGCCGCCGCGGGCGGCCTCCACCAAGGGCTCGAAATTGTCGCTCATGGACCGATGACTTCCGCGCCCGGGCATCGTTACACCACCAGACCCCACCGCGAAAGGCCGGTACCCATGAGCAAAGTGTTCTTCCTCGTCAGCGTCTCTCTCGACGGATATCTCGTGCCTCCCGGCATGGACCTGGAGCACGCCGGCGACCCGACCAACGAGGATTGGGGGGCTCAGTGGGGCAAGCTCCACAGCTGGATCCTCCCGACGCGATTCTTCCGCGAGACGTTGAAGCTCGGCGAGGGCGGCGAGACCGGCACCGACAATCAGATCGCCGAGCACACGTTCCAGCGCACCGGCGTCAGCATCATGGGCAAGCGCATGTTCGACCTCGGCGAACGGATGTGGCCCGAGGAAGCGCCGTTCCACACGCCGGTGTTCGTACTGACCTCGCAGGTGCGCGAGCCGTGGGTGCGGCCCGGCGGCACGACGTTCCACTTCGTCAACGACGGCATCGAGAGTGCGCTTCGCCAAGCGCGCGCGGCGGCCGGCGATCGCGACATCCGCATCGCCGGCGGCGCCGACGTCATCCAGCAGTACCTACGCGCCGGGCTCGTCGATGAATTCTCGCTCGCGATCTCGCCGGTGATGTTCGGCGGCGGGCAGCGACTGTTCGCGGACATCGGCCGCGTCGGGGTCGAGCTCGTCGAGACCATCGCGTCGCCGCGCGTGACCCACGTGCGCTACGCCGTGCGCAAGCCGTAGCCGCCTGCGAGCGGAGCGAGATCGTGGAGCTCAGCCGCACGCGCAAACGCGATGCGCGGCGCTCGACAGTCGCCAACGTTACTCCGGAAAATGGTAGATTAGACGATTCTTGAAGTCTTCGATTTTGCCATTGCCAAGTATGAGGACCGGAATGCGCGTCGTTCGAACCACCATGCTCTTCGCCACGCTCGCCACGCTTGCTCTCGGAGCACAGCTCGCTGCCTGCGGAGGTGAAGACGAAAACCACGCGGGCCCGCCCGCTCCCGACGCGGGCTCGACAAGCGACGGATCAGCCCCGTCGACGGGGCCGACGCTCACCGTCTCGAGCTCGCGCGCAAAGCTCTATCTCGGACAGACCGCGAAGATCGAAGGAGCGACGATCGCTCCGGAGATCGTGTCCAAGCTCGCCTGGACCGTCGTCGCCGCTCCTTCGGAGAGCACGATCACGACGGCGAGCATCCAGGGGGCAGCGTCGCCGTCCCCGTCGTTCAAGCCGGACCGCCTGGGCTCCTACACACTGCAGCTCAGCGGCGAGAAGGCGGACGGCGCGGTGGCCTCCGTCCTCGTGATCCTCGAGGCGATCGACGCGCCGGTGTTCTTCCGCGACGTGCACATCACCGGCTTGCAATCGGGGGACAACATGACCGCCACCTCGAGCACACAGGTCGCAGGCGCGTACGGGACCGAGGCCAAAGCGGTCGGTTGTCCGGTCACGCACACCTCCGACGCCGGGGCAGGTGTCGAACTCGTCTTCCTTTCGGCGCGTGCGGGCGCCGTCAACGGCGACTCGTGGGAGGGACCGCCGGGAACACCTTCGCGCGTCGCGTTCACGGAGCTCGAGATCGATCTGGAGAGCTCGGCCGTGACGTCGCGCCTTGCGGTCGCAGCGTCGAATTCGGGGTGCGGAGCGCCAGAGGCGAAGGTCCTAGATACGCGCTCGACGGACGCTGGAGTCGAGTCGGGGCCCCCGCTGCTCATGTCCAACGCGCGCTTCTCCCCGGACGGAAGTCGCATCGCCTACGTGAACGACGTAAACGGCAGCGCCCGACTGTCCACCATCGGGTTCGACGGCAGCGACAAGCGTGACCTCTCGCCCGTGACGGCCACGGGGGACGGCGGACTGAACCCGGACGCTGGCTCGACGGTCGTCCCCACAGGGAGCGGCATCTCCGCGCTCGGCCCGATCCCGCCGCGATGGAAGGATCCGACACACGTCGGGTGGGTGTCGTTCTTCGGTGACGAGGCGGCGACGTCCGATCGCTCCGAATGGGAGCTCTGGGTCGTCGAAGACAAGCCCGGCGCAACGGCCGAGCTCGCGATGCGCTGCAGCGGTTCCGGGCTCACGCACTTCGACTTCTTGCCGGACGGCACGATCGTCGCCTCGGCGCGGCATGTCGCGACCACCGATGCCGGTGACGCGAGGCCGATGGACCTCCTCGTGTACCGTGCGAGCTCCGCAACGAAGGCGTGCGAGATCGTCCGTAACCTGACGAACCATCAGACGGACACGGGCATCGCACGCGACTTCGCGCTGTCCCCGGACAAGTCGACGATCGCGTTCTTTGGAGGCTTCGGCAGTGGGCTCCCGAGCGGGAACCCCACCGAGAACATCACGCTCCTCTCCACGGTGCCGGTCGACGGATCGCGTCCCCCGGCGGCGGTGCCGGGCGTGACGGGCGCGGCCGACTTCGGCATCGGGCCGCGCTGGGCAGCGGGCGGGAGCGTCATCACGTGGGGCCAGACCGATATTTCCGGAATGATGACTGGCGGCGGCGGCGGCTCACCGATTCCGGTGAGCCGCCTCATGTCCGTCCCAGCCGAAGGCGGGAACACCGTCGTCGTCGCCGACACCTCGACGGGGGTCATGCCGTCGCCCGACGGCGAACCCGCCTTCGACGTCCACCTTCGCTACGGCATGGGGCAGGGCTGCTCTTCGGCACCAGGCGGCATCTCGAACGGCGTCATGCTCGTCTTCGGCATGCTCGGCGCCGGAACGCTGCTCGTCCGGCGTCGCCGCTCATCGGCCCGCTGAGTGCTCGTCGCCCCGTCGGCGTCGCGAGTGGCAGCACTTGTGCCCGCGACGCCGACGGTGCGGGCTTCGCTTCGCGAAGGCGTGAAGCGCTCCTCGTTCGCCCCTAGTGCGCCGCGCGACCAGAGGCGCCAGGGCCCTTCGCGGCGTGCTCGAAGCAGCGGACCCGGCTCAGCTCGTCACGGCATCCGCTGCGTGAGCGCGCCGAGGTAGTCGCGCTTGCCGACGACCACGCCGTTGTGCCGGAGAAGTGCGTACGCGTGCGTGAGGTGGAAGAAGAAGTTCGGCATCGCATGCTCGAGGAAGTAGTCCGCCCCGGTCATCACCTTGCCCTCCCACCGCGGCTGCGTGATCGAGCGCGATGCTGCCTCCGCGAAGTCCTTCTCGGCGAAGCCGTCGAGGTAAGCGATGACGGAGCGAATGCGCGTCTGGAGCTCCTCGAGCGTCTGCTCGTTGTCGGGGTGGGACGGCGCCTCTTTGCCGGAGAGGCGCGACGCTGCGACCTTCGCGGTGTCGCACGCGGCCTGGACC
>JAEXCN010000495.1 GCA_023402175.1 Pseudomonadota bacterium
CCTTTTGTGGATCCGCGATCGCGCTCCCAGCCCTACGAAAGGGGGCCACACCCCGGATCAGGGCTGGAAGTTTCGCTTGATCTCGGAGGGGCAGTTCGGGTGCTTGAGGAGCATCTTGCGAAGCCCCGGATTGCGCCGGACGACCTGCATCTTGAGCAGGTGCGCGAGGAGCTGGGGCGGCGTCGCCGACCAGCGCGCGAGGTTCTGGATGAACAAGATCGTGTAGGTGTTCTTGCTGCAGAGGATCTGCGTCGCGTGCGCGTCGAGGCTGCAGTTGACGAGCAGGATGAGACAGCGGCCTTCGGTCTTGAAGAGGAGCGCCGCGCGCTCGTCGGAGGAAGCGAGCATGAACTTCTTCCTCAATGTCTCGCGGGTCATCACGCGCGAGCGCTCGGGAATCTCCCGGTCGATGGCGATCTTGTAGACCTCCATCATCAGCTTCGGGCCCACCATGCGATGGAGGATCGTGCCCGGGAGCTGGGGGTTCCGGAGGAGCCTGCGCTGGACGAGCGCGTCGGCGAGGAAGTCGGACCGCTTCGCCACGTGCTCGAGACCGATGTGCGTCCGGTGGTGCGTCGCGACGAGGCGAGGGCACTCGAGCGTCACGCGAGGGTTCGAGAGCACCGCGTGGATGACTTGCGGATCGGCATCGAGGCAGAGCGCGAGGAGATGGGCGCCCGACGCCTCGCCGGCCGCCTGCACGCGCTCGTCGCGCTGCATCGGGTGGTAGATCGTCTCGTAGATCTTCCGGTACTCGCGCTCCGTACGGGCTTCCTGCTCGGCGTCTTCGCGTTCGAGCTCGGGATCGGACGGCTCGGCGTCGATGACAGGCTCGCTTGCCGCCTCGGCGAGCTCGCGCGCGCTGTCACGGTCTTCGGCGTCGGTCTCGCCCCGGTCGATCGCGACGACCTCGGAAACCGGCTCGGGCGGCGTAAGCCCTTCGACCTCCACGGCGCCCTCGGCGTGCAAGCGTCCGATGATGCCGACGACGCGGCTCTCGTCGAGGCCGGTGAGCGCGACGAGGTCTTTCACCGACGTCGTGCCGTCGACGCGTGAGAGCACGAAGCCTTCCTCCGGCGAGAGCCGCAGGCTGCGCATGTCGACGGCCTTCTGACGGATGTTCTTCATCTCGGACGCCGTCTCCTGGGCTCGTTCCCCGCAATCGCAATGGCCCGAACAAACTCTACCGTGCAGCGCTCCTCGTCCCAAGCCCGCATTCGATCGTGCAGGCGGAGGTCGATTGACCGCGCCGCGACGGGTGTCTATGTCGCGCACATGCCCATTCGGACTGCGCTCCTCTCCGTCTCCGACAAAGCTGGCCTGATCGGCTTCGCCTCAGCCCTCGCAAAGCGCGGCGTCACCCTCCTGTCGAGTGGAGGGACGGCGAAGTCCCTCGCGGGCGAAGGCATCCCCGTCCAGACGGTCGAGGACTACACGGGCTCGCCCGAGGTCATGGGTGGTCGCGTGAAGACGCTCCATCCGCGCATCCACGGCGGCATCCTCGCGCGGGAGGGCACGGACGAGAAGGACCTCGAGAGGCTCGGTGCGAAGCCCATCGATCTCGTCGTCGTGAACCTCTACCCGTTCGAAAAAGTTGCGGCGAATCCGTCGGCGACGCTCGAAGAGCTGATCGAGAACATCGACATCGGCGGACCGTCGATGGTG
The DNA here is from genome assembly GCA_023402175.1 of Pseudomonadota bacterium. GTDB lineage: Bacteria > Myxococcota_A > Polyangia > Polyangiales > Polyangiaceae > Labilithrix. The sequence goes on from JAEXCN010000495.1 coordinate 1,666, forward strand.
CGGTCGGCGGCGAAGAACCACGCCCGCGTCACGATCGTGTGCGACCCGGCCGACTACGACCGCGTCCTCGCCGAGATCGAGCGCGATGGCGACGTCTCGAAGGCGACGCGCCTCGAGCTCGCAGCAAAGGCCTTTGCTCACACGGCGGCGTACGACGCAGCCATCAGCGGCCTCCTCTCGGGTCCGCGCGCGGCCGACGCAGACGCCACTGTCGGCGCGAACCCGTATCCGAAGTACCTGACGCTGCCTTTCGAGCGTGCATATGGACTTCGATATGGAGAGAATCCGCATCAGTCGGGCGCGTTCTACGTCGAGCGCAACGCGCCGGCGGGCAGCCTCGCGCGGGCGGAGAGCCTCGGCGCGGGCGGCAAGGAGCTCTCGTTCAACAACCTCGTCGACGTCGATGCGGCGCTCGAGGCGGTTCGTGAGTTCACCGACCTGCCGGCGGCCGTCGTCGTCAAGCATACGAATCCGTGCGGCGTCGCGTCCGCGGCGACGCTGAAGGACGCGTACCGGACGGCGCGTGAGGCCGATGCGCTCTCCGCGTTCGGAGGCATCGTCGCGTTGAACCGCGAGGTCGATCCGGAGACCGCGGCCATTCTGGCCGAGACGTTCCTCGAGTGTGTCGTCGCGCCGAGCTTCTCGGCGGGCGCGCTCGAGACGCTCCGCACGAAGAAGAACCTCCGCCTCATCGCGACGGGCAAGGCGGATCTGCAGCACGCGCCGCTGCAGTTCAAGCGCGTCTCCGGCGGTCTCGTCGTGCAGAGCCGCGACGACGGCGCTGCGGGCGAGGCCACGAAGGGCAAGGTCGTGTCGAAGCGCGCGCCCACGCCGGAGGAGATGGCCGGTCTCGAGTTCGCCTGGCGCGTCTGCAAGCACGTGAAGTCGAACGCGATCGTCCTCGCGAAGGCTTCCGGCGACGTGGCGCGCACGGTCGGCGTCGGCGCCGGACAGATGTCGCGCGTCGTTTCGGTGCAGATTGCATGTGAGAAGGCGGCCGCCGAGGCGAAGGGCTCGGTGCTCGCGTCCGACGCGTTCTTCCCGTTCCCCGACGGCGTCGAGGCAGCGGCGAAGAACGGGATCACCGCGATCGCGCAGCCGGGCGGGAGCGTGAAGGACGCGGACGTCATCGCCGCTGCCGATCGCCTCGGCCTCGCGATGGTGCTCACGGGCGTTCGTCACTTCCGTCACTGACGGATCGGACGTCGCCGGAGCGCTTCTTCGTACCAGCAAGGCGGGGTGATCCCCGCCTTCAGCGCTGCAGCGCGGAGCTCGTCGGCCCTCGCTGCGCGCAGCTCCTCGCGGGCGAGGCCTTCGGCGGCCTCGCTCTCTTCGAGGAGCTGCCATAGCCACGCCCGCCATTTCCGGGTCGTCAGGCGCGCGTCGAGCGACTCGAGCGCAATGACGTACCGCTTTTGCGCGTCGGGGGTCGGGGGCATGTCAGCCGGCTCCCGGCACAGCGCCGCGAGATCGATCTTCTCGTCCGCGACGAGCGGCTTCAGCACGGGAAAAGCCACGGTCCCCGCACCGCTCGCGGGCGGCTCTCGTCCGGCGACGAGCAACACGAGCCCGCCGAGACGGCATGTGAGCTCGCGCATGTCCTGTCTGGCGCCCTGGCTGCTCGTCGGCGCAGGCCTCGTCTCGATCGGCGTGCCGTTCACATCCTCCGCACGGATCGACGTGAGCTGACCATCCTGCACCGTCGCGACGAGCTTGCCCGCTTCGGCCCAACCCGCTTCCGGCTTGCGCTTCGCGAACGTGGCCAGGCACTGGCCGTCGTCGGTCGGAGGTGTCGCGGCCGGCGCTGCGGGGACCGCGGGCGCAGGCGGAGATGACGAGGACCCGCCGCATGCGAGCGCGCCGAGCAAGGCGAGCACGAAGAGACGACGGATCATGCGCCGAGTCTAATGCACGCCAGCGCGCGGCTGTTGATTGCAATAGCCACTTATTTGGCCCACCGCCTCGGAGTGTGCGACCGGTGGAGCATGGCCGGCATGAGCGAGACCTGCACCGTGTGCGGGCGGGCATTCGAGGTCCAGTTCCGCTACCAGATGGAGGAGCGCGACAACGCCTTCTCCTTCTTCTGCTCCCAGTCCTGCCACGGCAAGAGCCTGCGCGGGGAGACCACGAGCGGCGTCGTCTGCAACTGCTGCAACAAGCGCTTCGTCGTCGAGCTCGTCTCGCAGGTCGTCCGGATCAAGGGCGAGGCGCGTTACGCCTGCTCCGACGGGTGCCGCACGCAGCTCCTTGCCGAGGCCGGAGGGCTCCGCCTCGGTGCGATGATGGCCCCGCCGCCGCCGCCCGCGGTGTCGACGCCGATCGCGCCGCCGCCACACGCGGTGTCGACGCC
>JAEXCN010000393.1 GCA_023402175.1 Pseudomonadota bacterium
CCCGCTTGAGCCGCACGTTCGCCGGCGTCGGGATGTACGGCGGGATCTTGAAGAGCGACTCCGCATGGTCGTTCGCCCAGCGAAGCGCGGTGTCGAGCGCGCGTCCGACCTCGCGCGCGTCGCCGTCGACGTCGGCCGAGAACAGCGTGAGGCCGACGACACGGAACGTGAGCCGCATCATCTCCTCGTGCACGCAGAAGGCGCGTGAACCGCCGAGATCTTCCTTGCGCCAGCGATCGAGCATGTCGCGCGTGGCCCGCGTCATCTGTCCGGCGAAGGCCGCGAGCCGTGCACGATGGAACGCCGGCTGGGCGAGCTTTCGCTGGCGCCGCCACAGCTCGCCTTCGCTCGTGAGGAGACCTTCGCCGAGGACGATTCTCAAGCCGACGTAGTTGCGGCTCTTCGTGTACGCCTTCGCGTTGTCGACGAGCACGTGCCGGACGACCTCGGGATCCGTGACGAGGTAGTAGTCGACCGGCCCGAACTTGAACCGCACGACGTCGCCGTACGTCGCGCGCGACTCCATCATCAATCGGAGCGGATCGCGCCATGCGGGGAAGGCGCTCCCGAAGAACGGAATGCCTTTCGGTCCCGGCGCGCGACTTCCCGGAGCGCGGACCGCCGGCGAAGTGACGCTTCGGTCCGTGCTCGTCGTCTCGGTCGCTTCGTTCATGCCCCGCCCCTCCGACGGCTCTGCTCCAACCACGGCCTCGCGTCGGATAATCCTGACATGCGGAACGAAAAATGCCGCGCGAAGGGCTCTGGTGCCGCGGCGGTGCGAGGATAACATCGAGGAGCGCTCGCATCGTGCGAGGAGCGCTCGCATCATGAGTGACATCAGGAGCAAGAGACCGCGCGTTCTCGGAGCGCGCGTTGCCGGCCTTCGGCTCACGCCGGAGGAGCGCTTCATCATGGCGCAGATCGACGGGGAGCTCTCCGTGTCCGAGCTCGTGCGCGTGACCGGCCTCGACGAGGCGCGTGTCGAGCGGCTCGTCTCGAAGCTCGCGTTCGAAGGCGCGGTCGATCTCGCGGACGGACCGCCCGGGGCCGGCGTGACGATCCCCGGCGTGGACGACGGCGGGACGACGTCGATGGCCGATCTCGCCGCCGCGCTCGGGATGGATCCGAGCGCGTTCGCCGCCGCAGAAGAGCAGCCCGCTCCCGCAGCGCCGAAGCCGAGGCCGCGCATCCAGATCCGCCGCCGAGAAGTCCCCGAGCCTGCCGCCGATCCGCTGCCCACGCCCGAGCCCGTCGCCGACGAGGCGCCGGAGGAGAGCGGGACGCAGTCGATCGCTCCCGAAGCGAGCAGCGACGGGCTCGACGAGATCGCCGGAGCGACGCAGGACGGCGAGCCCGCCGAAGAAGAGCCCTCGAACGCGGTCGCCGCCGAGAAGGACGACGACGCCACGCGCGCAGCGGCGGAGCGGAACTACCGTCAGATCTTCGAGTCGCGATGGCATGAGCTGCCGGTCGATCAGCGTGTTGCCGGAGCACGCACGGCGAGGGGCAGCGATCTGCTCGCGCTGTGCTTCGATCCCGATCCGCGCGTCATCGCAGCGGTGCTCGAGAACGCCACCTGCGGCCTCGATCACGTCCGGCTGATCGCGTTCCACCATCGTACGGGGACGGGCCTCGAGATCGTCGCGCGCCGTCAGGACTGGCTCCGCGACATCCTCGTCGAGCGCCGCCTCCTCCGGAACCCGATGATCGGCGAGATCGTCCTCGGACGCGTGATGGGACCGAAGCGTCTCTTTCCGACGTACAAGATCGCGATCGACCGGGACATCCCGGAGCTCTCGCGCATCAAGTGCCGAGGCTTCATCCGTCAGAAATGGCAGACGGCGCCTTCCGAGGAGCGCGCGGATCTCCTGCTCCGCACCGAAGGACGATGTCTCGTCCTCATGACGGGGTGCACGTTCGACGCGAAGACGACGGCGATCCTATGTGGTCGCCCGATCAACTCCGTGATGTTCGTGCAGTCGATCGCGAAGTTCGGCTCGTCGCCGCCCGCGCTGCTCGCGCACCTGTTCAAGCAGCCGTTCGTCCGCAAGAACGCTCCGCTGAAGAAGATGCTGCTCGCGCATCCGAACATGCCGGGCGACGTGAAGCGCTCGGTCTGAAGCTCTCCCGACGAGCTCCAGGAGAATGCATGCATCGCGTGCCCGATCATCGGATGATCGGTGTGCCGTCGAGCTACTACAGCCTGGCGCGGCCTTGAGCGCATGGGCTTGCTGGCCGAGGGGATCGCTCTCGCGCGGAGTCGCCCGGATGTCTTCCTAACGCAAAGGACTTGAGTCCAATGGTCAGGCCAAGGCGCCCAGTGAGGCGAACCGCGAAGGCGCCACCGGCCTGTCCTCTGTCTCTATCGACTGCTGGTCGTGATGACTCGAGGAGAGATTCACAGGGGGACAGCTGACCTCTGGTCTCTATCGACTTTCTCCACGATTTCTCGAGGCGAGATTCACAGGGAGACAGGGCGGACGGGGAGCCGAGAGGGAGGAGGCCTTCCTTCACTTTCGACCTGGACCCTCGTCGCCTCTCGCGAAACGCTTCGCGCATGCGGATGATCTTTAGAACACAGCAAGATCGATCACTTGCGCGCTGCCGCGCACAACACGATCGTCAGGTGCGATCGGCTTAAATAGTATCGGGGCCCTTCCTAACCCTGA
>JAEXCN010000464.1 GCA_023402175.1 Pseudomonadota bacterium
GCTCTATTACGCTCCCGGCGCCTGTTCGCTCGCGCCCCACATCGCGCTCCGCGAAGCCGGTATGAGGTTCGATCTCGTTCGCGTCGACTTCATGCGTGGCAAGTCACTCCCCGACGGATCGCCGTACACGAGGATCAATCCGAAGGGCTACGTGCCCGCGCTCGAGATCGACGGTGGCCGCGTGTTCACCGAAACCGCCGTCGTCGTGCAGTACATCGCCGACCTTCGACCGGAGGTGGGCCTTGCGCCTCGGAACGGGACGTTCGAACGCTTGCGGCTGCAGGAGTGGCTCGTCTTCATCGCGACGGAGCTCCACAAGGCGCTCGCGCCGTTCTTCTCGCCGGAGGCGAGCGACGAGTACAAGGCGACGATCAAGGACAAGCTCGATCTGCGCTTTGGGTTCCTGAACGCGCACCTCGAAGGCAGCCGATTCCTGCTCGGCGACGACTTCAGCGTGGCCGAAGGTTACGCCCTGTACGCGATCCGGACGTGGGAGAAGATGGTGAGGGTCGACCTCGCGCAGTGGCCTGCGCTCGGTGCGTACCGCCGCCGGATCGAAGATCGTCCCGCCGTCCGCGCCGCCCTCGACGCGGAGGGGATGAAGTAGCGCCCGACGAAAACGCGTGCTCGTGCTTCAGAGCAGCTCGCGGATCCTGCGGACGACGCCGCCTCGGCTGAAGAGCGCGCGCATCAGCCGCATCTGCCAGCGGTACGCCTTGTTCGAGTAGGGGAACCACACCACCTCGTTCGACGGCTCGGGGAAGCGGCCGCTGAAGACGTGGCGCACCTCGGCCATGTCGCGGAGCGCGTCTTCGCCGTGGACGCGGCCGAAGCCGCTCTGCTTGATGCCGCCGAACGGCGCCTCGGCGGCGCCGTAGTTGATGAGGACGTCGTTCACGACGACGTTGCCCGCTTCGATCCGCAGCGCGAGGCGCTTGCCCTTCTCACGGTCCTTCGTGAACACGTAGGCGTTGAGCCCGAGGTGCGAGTCGTTCGCGAGCCGAACGGCTTCGTCGTCGGACGAGACCTTCTGGATCGGGACGATCGGCCCGAAGATCTCCTCCTTCATCACTGTCATCGTGTGATCGCAGCCGCCGAGGACGGTCGGCTGGAAGAACTGGCCGGGCCCGGGCACGCGCTTTCCGCCGGTGACGACGCGCGCGCCCTTCTTCACGGCGTCTTCGATGTGCTTCTCGGCAACGTCGATCTGCTTCGGGAAGGTGATCGCGCCGACGTCGACCGTCTCGCCGGTCGACGGATCGCCCTGGCGGAGCTTCGAGGTCAGCTCGCGCACGCGGCTCATGAGCTTGTCGTGGATCGCTTCGTGCGCATAGACGCGCTCGACGGAGATGCAGACCTGTCCCGCGTTGGCGAAGCCGCCGAAGACGATGGCGTTCGCCGTCCGCTCGACGTCGCAGTCGGCGCAGGCGATGAGCGGCGCCTTGCCCCCGAGCTCGATCACGCACGGGACGAGGTTCGCTCCACACGCCGCCGCGACCTTCTTCCCGGTCTCGACGCCGCCCGTGAAGATCACCTTCTGGATGCCGCCCTCGATGAGCGCTTGCCCGGTGTCGCCGAAGCCGTGGACGACGCCGAACAGGTCCTCCGGCAGCCCCGTGGCGTCGAAGATCTCCTTCGCCTTCTGGATCGCGAGCGGCGTCACCTCGCTCGGCTTGACGACGACGGCGCTCCCGGTGACGAGCGCCGCGAAGACATCGGCGATCGGGATGAGGAACGGGAAGTTCCAGGGCGAGATGATCCCGACGACGCCGCGCGGAACGTAGTGGAGGACGCTCTTCTTGTGCTTGAGCAGATGCAGCGGGATCTCGCGCGACGCGAGGATCTTCGGAGCGTTCTTGCAGTAGTACGTGAGCTGATCGATCGCGACGAGCACCTCGTGCCCGAGGGCGTCGGCGCGTGGCTTGCCACACTCGCGGCTGATGATGTCGACGATCTCGTCGGCGCGATCGACGAGCGCATCGCGGAAGCGGAGGAGCCGTGCGCAGCGCTCCTCGACGGGAAGCACGCCCCACACAGCCTGGGCCTTCCTGGCGCGAGCGATCGTCTTCAGCACGTCGTCGCGCGACGCGACGGGGACCTCGCCGAGCAGCTCGCCGCTCGCGGGCTCCCAGCTCTTGAGCGTGCGATGCGGAAGACTGCCGTTGCTGCTCGTATCGATCGGATGAAGCGCGCCCATGCACGCCACCGTAGTCGACGAGCACGCGAGCCGTAAACGGCGGGCCACGACGGCGGGGGAACGCGCCTCTTCGCCTTCGTTTCTCGTGCGGCGACGATCAGCCGCGTTCGATGAGCTCGATCTTGTAGCCGGTCGGGTCCTCGACGAACGCGATGACCGTCGTGCCGTGCTTCATCGGTCCGGGCTCGCGCACGACCTTGTAGCCGAGCGCGCGGACCTTCTCGCAGGCGCCCTTGATGTCGTCGGTGCCGAGGGCGATGTGCCCGAACGCATCGCCGAGCTCGTACTTGTCTCTTCCCCAGTTGTACGTGAGCTCGATGACGGTGTTCGTGTCTTCGTCGCCGTAGCCGATGAAGCAGAGCGTGAACTTCCCGTCCGGGTACTCCCGCTCGCGCAGGACCTTCATGCCGAGCGCCTCGGTGTAGAACTTCTTCGAGGCCTCGAGATCGCCGACGCGGAGCATCGTATGGAGCATTCGCATGGCGAGGAGCCTACCGCGCCGCTCCTGGCAGCGGGCGTGCCATGACGGCCCACTCCCCTCTGAACAGAGCGATCGCACCGCCGTTAATACTGGCAGTTACACGGCTTTTGGCCGTGGCATGCCGTCGCGAGCGCGGGGCTGGCGGGTGGGCGACGCCCGGGCATGCGACACCACGTCTCCACTCCGTCCCCGTTTTCGGCTGGCCTCGGGCCGATCCCACCGAAGTGCTGTAAACTTCGAGACGTGGCGGAGGTCCTCCCCTCGGACGAGCTGACGGAAGAACCGTCGGACTTCGGCTCGCTTCGGCCGGGCACGCGCCTCGGCCGCTACGAGCTGCTCGTTCCGATTGCCCGTGGAGGGATGGCCCGCGTGTGGGCCGCTCGCCAGCACGGTCAGCGAGGCTTCCAGAAGCTCGTCGCGATCAAGACGATCCTTCCACACCTCGCCGAGGAGCCGGAGTTCGAGCGGATGTTCCTCGACGAGGCGCGCATCGCCTCGGGGGTCCATCATCCGAACGTCTGCGAGATCTACGAGCTCGGCGAAGACAAGCGCACGCTCTATCTCGCGATGGAGTGGGTGAGCGGCGACTCGCTTTCGCGCGTGCTCCGCGCTTCGGGCAAGACGGAGGCGCTCGACGCGCGCATCGTCGCGCGCATCGTGGCCGACGCCTGCGCCGGCGTGCATGCCGCTCACGAGCTGACGGACGACGATGGGCGCCAGCTCGGCGTCGTGCATCGCGATATGTCGCCTCACAACGTGCTGCTCACCGGCGACGGTGTCGCGAAGGTCTGCGACTTCGGCGTGGCGAAGGCGCTCGGCCAGCTGCACGAGCAGACGAGCGCCGGTCAGCTCAAAGGCAAGATCAGCTACATGTCCCCGGAGCAGGTCACGGGCGCGCCGACCGATCGGCGAAGCGACGTGTTCTCGCTCGGGTGCGTCCTCTACGAGACGACGACCGGCGTGCGCCCGTTCAAGGGTGAGCGCGATCACATGATCATGCACGCCATCCTGAGCGGCGAGGTCGAGCCGCCGACGAGCATCATCCGGAGCTATCCGCCGGAGCTCGAGCGCATCGTCCTGCGCGCGCTCGCGCAGAAGCCGATCCTCCGGTACCCCACGGCCGAGCGCATGCGCTTCGCGCTCGAGGAGTTCCTGACGAAGGGGCAGCTCGTCACGCAAGCGAACGTGGCGCAGGTGCTCCGCGCGCGGCTCGGCGACCAGCTCGATCGTCGGAGGGAGCGGATCAAGCAAGCCTCCTCCGTCGCGGAGCAGGGCGGTTGGGATCCGGCGCATGCGGGATCGACGCGCGACGCGCTCGATCACCGCTCGGGCGTGAAGCCGTCGCGTCCGTCGACGCACCTGATGCCCCCGCTCGCGAGAGAGATCGCGCCGCCGCCGCCGCGCATGACGCCGTCGCCGTTCGGTGCCGTTCAGCCACCGACCGTTCAGCCAGCGACATCCATCGCCCCGCCGGCGATCACGATGCCGCTCGAAGGAGTCGGGGGTGACCCGGCCGTCCACGGCCACGGGCTGCCGGTGAGCGCGCCGACGATCCCGCACGCGCCGGCGGCGCGCGGCGCGCTCGATGCCCCGAGCGCGCCCGGCCAGCCGACGCATACGCTTCCGATCGTCGGTGGCGGCATCATGTCGCCGTTCCATTCGAGCGGTCCTCCGCCCTCGCAGGAGCAGTCGAGCCCAGGTCGTGCCGCCGACTGGTCACGCCCGGGTCGCGGCGCCGAGTGGTCGAGCCCGGGGCACGTCCCGGTTCCCATCCACGCACCGCACTCCATCCCTCCTGCCTCGGGCAACACCTCGAACAACCCGTACGGGAACACGGCGATCTACGACGTCGCGAATTCGCTTCCGTCGGAGGGGATCGCAGAGGCGCAGCAGCCCCAGGCAGGCGCAGGGCAATATGCGCTCGCGGCGCTCATCGGTCTTCTCTTCGCCGTGTTGATCGGCGGCGGCGGGTTCTTTGTCTGGCGGAGCCGCACGGCGCAGCCTCCCGCGCCCGCCTCGGCCATGTCCGCGCCTCCGGTCACGGTCACCGCACCGGTCGCGAGCTCGTCGCCGGCGCCGCCGGTCCTCGCGCCTGCAGCGAGCCCCGACATCGTGCTCCGGACGACCCCCGCCTATGCGGTCCTTCTCCTCGACGGCAAGGAGCTTCCGGCCGAAGCGCGATCGATCCCGCGCCCTTCGGCGGGGCAGAACGTGACGGTGCTGATCCGCGCGAAGGGCCACGAGGACACGAGCGTCCTCGTCGACTACTTCACGACGTCGCCGCTCGACGTGACGCTCAAGCCGGTTCTCGAGATCGATGCGCCGGACCCGGCCGCCTCGGCGTCTGCGTCCCCGGCGACGTCCGCCTCCGGAGCGTCCTCGTCGAAGCCGCACACGAAGCCGCGTCCGAAAGATCCGACCGTCCTGCCGGACAACCCGTACTGACGCGTCGTCCTTCGTGGCTCGATCAGCGTCCGCGAGAGTTGATCACCGCGAGCGTTTTCGCTCTACACTGACGCTCATGAAGCGAAGCGCGCGGGGCCTCGCCATCGCGTTTGCGCTCGCTGTTGCGGGCGTGTCCGGAACTGCACGAGCCGACGATCCTCCGGCGGCCGACTCGGCCGCGGAAGCCCGACAGCAGTACGGGATGGGCACGCAGGCGTTCCAGCAAAAGCGCTATTCGGAAGCGGCGCTCCACTTCGAGGCCGCCGCGGCGTTCAAGGCGAACGCCATCGCGCTCTACACCGCGGCGCTCGCGTGGGACCTCGCGTCACGTCCCGAACGTGCGGCCGATGCGTATACGCGCTCCCTCGACGTGTCTGGTCTCGACGCCAAGCAGACGGCGATTGCGAAAGACCGCGTGAGCGCGCTCGAGAAGAGTCTCGGCACGGTGCTCGTGACGGCGCCCGACGGATGGAAGGTCCAGCTCGACACGCTGACCGAGGTGCATGCGCCCGCGCGTCTCCACGGTGCGCCGGGCGTGCACACGCTCACGGTGCGGATCCCCAACAAGCCGATCGAGCGGCGTGACGTGACGCTCGAAGCCGGGAAGGTGACGAACCTCGAGCTCAAGGACGAGCCGAAGCCGCCGCCGGTGGAGCCCGAGCCAACGAAGGTCAAAGAAGAGCCCGTACATGCCGAGCTTCCGGCGCGCGTACGTGAGCCCTTCTGGAACACACTGCGCGTCGTCGGCGTCGGCGTCGCGGGCGTGGGCGTCGCTGCGCTCGGCGCGGGCGCCATCCTCGGCACGAGCGCAAACGGCGCGAAGGATGCGTACGCCGCGGCACCGACTCGCGCCGGGTTCGATCATGCATCGTCGCTCGAGACCTGGACGAACGTGGCGCTCATCAGCGGCGCGCTGCTCGTCGCTGGAGGTGTGGTGCTCGTCGTTCTTCCGGTGAGCGACCGGAACGAAGGTCGCGTCAAGGTCGGCGCCGCTCCGGGCGGCGTCGTGGTCGGAGGCACGTTCTAGATGCACGCGCGTCTACCCAAGTGGTCGAGAGCCGGCGTGGTGGCGGCGCTCGCCACGATCTGCGTGCTCGCAGCCGGGGCGAGCTGCTCGCTCGATCTCGACGAGTCGCTCATCGAAAAAGCGCGCGATGGCGGAGCCGGGCTCGGCGACGCACAGACCGAAGACCCGGGCGCCGACGGCGGCGTCGATACGGGGATCCCCGTCGGTCCCGATGCGTCGGCGTGCACGAGCGACGACGCCTGCACGACGAATCATGGATGCCTCAAAGGCAAGTGTGACCTCACGCGCAAGAGCTGCACGTACGACGTCTGCAGGTCATCGGCGTGCAACGCTGCAGCGTGCGACGAGAACGCGCGCACGTGCGGGGCGCCCACGCCGTACAAGTACCGGGCGAGCCAGTTCACAGTCGGCGCGCAGATCACTTGCGGCAAGTGTGCGGCCGCCGTTCATCCGTGGCTCTTCATCGTGACCGCGACGGGCGTCGTTGCGTTCAACACGTCGAACCCGTCCAATCCGGCTCCACCGCAGGTGCCCGTCGTCGGGCTCGGTTTCGTCCCCGGTGCGCTCGTCCAGAGCGGGAGTCGCGTGTGGATGCTCGGTGGCGCGAGCGGGCCGGGCCCGAGCCGGATCCAGCTCGCGTACGTCGATGCTCCGGCCGATCCGTTCACGAAGAGGATCACCGCGCATACGGTACTTGCAGGCTACAACCGCGCGGCGGCCGAAGGCAGGTTCCTCTTCCCGCGTGGCAACGACTCGGCGCTGGTCGTCGGCAACGTCGCGCAGCAGTTTCCGGCTGCGGCCGTCGAGGCGCCGCTGAACGAGCCGGTCGCGATCACGGCGACGCCCGTGATCCCCCCGCAGGACTTCGGGCCGAGCGCGGTCAGTGGGAATCGGCTCCTCATGAGCGCGGTGCTCAACCAGGTCGCCCAGTTCGCGTTCATCGACAAGGCCGGCTCGCCGGATCCGGCGACGGGGCCCGTGGTGAACCTCACGGACGCGGGCGCCGCGAGCGTTCACCGCACGTTCGCGCAGAGCGCGGACGGCGCGATCTTCTGGGCGACGGGCGTCCATCAAGGCACGGCGCCCGAGCCGCTTACCACGCGCGCCGCGCGCGGCTACTTCCTGGTGCCGAACGCAGCGGGCGCGATCGAGGGTAACGTCGGCGTCGACCTCGAGGTCTACGACGTCCAGCCCGTCGGCGCGAACGCTGCCATCTTCGGAGCCAATCAGGCGACCGCCGCGCTCCTCGACGCGAAGACGGCGATGGTCGCGATGCAGGCGCGCGAGAACGATCAGACGACCGCCGTCCAGTTCGTCACGCGTGAACCGCTCGGGCTCGTTCGGGAGCCGAACAATGGCCCGCCGCGACGGCACCTGTTGCCGGTGCCGATCAACGCATTCGCGGCGGCGACGGCGAGCAACGGGATCGGCTATCTCGTCGCGAACGATCAAGTCGGTCAGCCGCCGTCGGCCACGGTCTACGTGTTCGATCCCGCCTGCGCGCCCTGATCAAGCGCTCGTACGCGAGCGCGTCCTGGCGAGCGCTCGTACTAGAGCGCGTCTTGGCGACGCGCTCTACGCGATCAGCACATCGCGCCGTTCGGGATGCACTGCATGGTGCCCCAGCAGAACTGGCAGCTCTGTCCGGCGCCGCAGGTGCTGCCGCCGCAGCCCTGCTGGCAGTCGTAGCCGATCGTGCAGCCGCTGTCGTTCTTGCGCGGCTTGATCTGCCCGTTCTTGCAGAAGCCCGGGGCAGGCGGCGCGAGCTCGGGGCATTGCCCGGAGGCGACGTTCACCGTGAACGTGAACGTCTTCGCTGCGGGAACGTTCGTCTCCCACGAGCGCTTGTATTCCATCTTCACCGTGTGCGTGCCGACGAGCGACAGTGCGCCCTTCGTCTTCCAGGTGAAGCGCTCGATCCCGCCGGAGCCGACGGCACCGCCGTTCGGGAAGAACTTCGTCGCGGACGGATAACCGAAGGTGCGGTTCGTCGAGACGACCTCCCATTTATAGCCGGTCGTCGGGTTCGACTTCAGCTTCACGAGGACGTTCTGCCCCTCGACGACGTTGACGGTCTTGCCGTCGTCGGCTTCGGTGAGCGAGAGGCCGCGGAGCTCGTCTTCCTCGCTCCCTTCTTCGGACGGAGTCACGACGTTGTCGTCGTCGGCCGGATCGGACGCGCACGCGAGCGGCGAGAGGGCGAACGCGAGAGCCGCAACGGCAAAGATCGGAGCAAGACGCATGTGAGTCCCCTTAACGTTTCCAATGTCTGGTCGTGTCGGGGTGCATACGACATGCCGATCCGTGACGCGCCGCGTCCTGCTGAAACCATTGCGAGTTTTCGCGGCCGATCGGCGCGCGGGGTGGATCGTCCAGCCCTCAGGAGCAGCCGACGGGCAGCAGCGGGTCGACGCGAGCGCGTCGGTCAGCGGAGGGAGATGACGACGATGCGCGCGTCTTCGCCGTGGCCGCACGCGACGAACGCGCCGTCGTCGTCGACCACGAGCGCGTTGACGCGTTCGAGCATCGAATCCTCCGACACGAGGCGGACGGCCGGTCGCGTCGAGACCGCGTCCGAAGCGACGGACGAAGCAAGGAGCGCGGGTCGGTCGGCGTCGAACCAGTAGAGCGTGCCGCGGTGGACGGCGATCGCCGAATCGCGGACGTTCGTCGCGACCGTCTCGAGAGGACCTCCCGTCTTCTTCACCCGCACGACCACGCGCTTGCGCGGCGACGCATCGGCCACGGCGGTGGTTGCGTAGAGCCATCCGTCGTCGAGCTGCGGGCTGGCGAACGCGGAGCCACGCGCGAGCTCGGTGACCTCACCGCGCGTGCGCGGGCTCGACACGAGCCGCGTCGAGGTGGCGACGTAAGCGTCGTCGGCATCGACGACGGTGCCCCTCGGCGTTCCCTCCAACGTCGCGAGCTGCGCTGCCGTCGTTCCGGTGACTCGCATGAGCATCCCGCCGCTGCCGCGTGCTTCCGTGAAGAAGACGTCTCCGTTCGAGGCCGCGACGTCCGTGAAGATGCCGCGATCGCGGATCGTCGTCGGTGCGCCTCCGCGTACCGGCACGCGGAGGATGACGTCGCCTGGGCTCGCGATCCACGCGAGGGCCGCGTCGTGTGCGTCGAGCGCGAGGCCGCCCGCAATCGGCGCGCGCCGAGCGATGCGCACGGGCTCGTTGCTCGCGCCCTCCGCCGGCATCTTCTCGAGCGAGCAGAGCGTGTCGTCGTCGTCGTCGCCGAAATAGACGTGCGCGGGGTCGGTCGCGAGCGCACGGCTGCTCGCCCTGACGATCTCGCGCGGCTTTCTCCCCGTCGGCGTGGGCGTCGCGAAGGTCGGCCCGGCGCCGTCCGCCGATGCATCGAGCCCCCTCGTCGCGGAGCCGCCGCCTTGGGCGAATTCCGAGCGAGGGTTCTGGTTGCCGACGTCGCGCGGACCCCGCTTCGCGCATCCGAGCACGACGCTCGCGAGCGCAGCAGAGGCCAATGTCGACCACGCCAGAGCTGCGCGCATCGTCGTGTCCTTCATGCGCCCGATCCGGCCGCGCAGCAAGCCGGTCACCTTGTCGCGGTCGAAGAATCGCCGACGTCCGCCGGGCCCGGCGCCGCACCTGAACGGGTTGCGCCGGATGCGATCGGCCGCTACGGAGAGGCCGCGATGATGCCGAGCCCGTTCCGTCCGCCGCGCTTCCTGAGGAGCCCGCACCTGCAGACGATCGGCGCGGCCGTCCCGCTCTTCGCTCCGCCGCGCTCGCACAGCATCCTCGGGGAAGAAGAGGACCTTCGGATCCCGCTCGAGGGGAAGGGACGGCTCCATGCGCGCGCGTGGTGGGTCCCGAAGCCCGCTCCCGCCGTCGTCATCCTCCACGGCATCGCCGGCTCGAAGGACTCGCATTGTTGCGTTCGCGCGGCCGTCGCGATCCACCGCGCGGGTCATCACGCCGTCCGCCTCGACATGCGCGGCGCTGGTGAAAGCGTCGTCGACGCGCCGTCGCTCTACCATGCGGGCCTGACGAGCGATCTCGATCTCGTCGTCCGCCGCCTCGCGCGCGACCCGCGCGTCTCGGGCGTGCTCGTCCTCGGCTTCTCGGGTGGCGGCAGCCAGGCGTTGAAGCTCGCGGGGGAGTGGGGCGACGCTCCTCCGGCCGGCGTCCTTGCGGTCGCGAGCATCTCCGCGCCGCTCGACTACACGCGCGTCGCGGCGCGGATGGACACGTTCGCGTGCCTTCCGTACCGCTTCCACGTCCTTCGCGGGCTGCTCGACCGCGCGCGCGCGTTCGCCGAGCACCATCCCGCGCGCGCGGAGTACCGGCTCACCGATCTCGATCGGGTGAAGCGCTTTCGAACGTATGACTCGTCCATCATCGTCCCGATGCACGGGTTCTCGGACGTCGATCGCTACTACTGGGAGGCGAGCTCCGGGCGGTACCTCTCGAAGGTTCGCGTGCCGACGCTGATCCTCCACGCGGAGGACGATCCGATGGTGCCGATCGAGACCGTCCGACCGTGGCTCGCCGACGCGTCGAAGTCGGTCCGCGTGAAGACGACTCGCCACGGCGGCCACATCGGCTGGCTCGCAGGCCTCGACGAGTCGAGCTGGATCAAAGGCTGGGCGACGAGCGAGGCGCTCGCGTTCTTCGCCGAGCATGCGCCAGCGCCATTCCTCGGCACACTCGCGACGACCGCCGAAGCCTGATCGGCGCGCTGCCGGGATCTGTCAGCGGCGCTCCGTGCGGGAGCACAGACAGACTTCGATACAGACACGCTCCGCATCCGCAGCTTCGTCTGGCGAGGCCAAGGAGAGAGATTTACAGGGGGACAGGGCGACAGGGAGATCAGAGGGAGGGGCTTCGTCTCTTTTCCGACCTGGAGCCTTTTCGGGCCCTCCCGAAACTTGAAGCGCCCGAGCCCCGCGCTTCGCGCGCGTCTCGAGCGCTTCAAGTTTCGCTCGGAAAAGGGAGATCTCGCTCCCGGTCTTCATCCTCGTCCCCCAACTGGAGCGCTCTCCAAGCTTCATCCCGAGACCTTCGGGAGAGTGGGCGCCCAGCGCTCGCACCGCGCGGCGACTCCGTCCAGCCCGTGCAGTCGGCAAGGACGCTCGTGCCTGTGCGGAACGACCTCGCAGGTCGCGAGGGAGGCTCAATTTGCGAGCAAAACGCGCAGCGTTTTGGGAGCCGCGAAGAGGGTACCGGTCGAAACGGAAGCAGGACGTTCACGCTCCCTCTCGGCTCCCTGTCGCCCTGTCGCCCTGTGAATCTTCCCGTCTCGACGTATCCGCCGTCGAAGGACTGCCTGCCGAACGCCAAGAGAGCGCTTGGACTGAAGCGAGCGCCCACGCGGAAGCAGACGACGCTGAGCTGAACAGCGAGGACTCGAATCGCTTGAGAGGGCGGGGCGGAGTCTCTATCTCTCGGGGTGGGGGACTCGCAGCGGAGTCATCGAATGTCCCAGCTCGTCTTCCTCCGTCATCTCGTCCGGCACGCCCCGCGCGTCGCGGTCTCGCGGCTTCGCAATGGGCCGAGTCGGCCTTCGTGGTCGTTTGGCTTCGAGCTGTTCACCACGGCGATGCGCGGCACCGCGCTCGACTTTGCGCGGCTCGACTGGTCCGGACAGCGCCGCGCTTACGACGCGCTCGCGAACGCGTTCGCGCCGGTGTTGCGTCGCGTGACGCGTCAGCCGACGAACATCGGCGGCGTGCCTTCCGTGTGGTTCACGCCGAAGACGGCGTCCGCTGCCGGCGCGATCGGCGACGCTACGCTCCTCTACTTCCACGGCGGCGCGTACATCTTCGGATCGACCAGGTCGCACGCCGAGCTCATCGCACGGCTCGCGCTCGCGACGCCTGCGCGCGTGCTCGCGCCCGAGTACCGCCTCGCGCCCGAACATCCGTTCCCGGCGGCGGTCGACGATGCGCTCGCGGTCTATCGAGCGCTCCTCGCGGGCGGCACCGATCCGAAGCGCCTCGTCGTCGCCGGCGACTCCGCGGGCGGTGGTCTGACTATGGCGCTGCTGCAGAAGCTACGCGAAGCCGGTGATCCGCTTCCGGCGGGCGCGGTGCTCATCTGTCCGTGGGTCGATCTCACCGCGAAGGGCGGCTCGCTCGCCGAGAACGCTGCGTTCGACTGGAGCAACGAGGACGTCGGACACACGTGGATCGCCGCGTACCTCGACGGCCACGATCGTCGCGATCCTCTCGCGTCACCGATCTTCGCCGACATGAAGGGACTGCCGCCGCTGCTCGTCCAGATCGGCGGCGCCGAGCTCCTCCACGATCAAGCGACGACGCTCGCCGCGCGCGCGAGAGAGGCGGGCGTCGACGTGCGCCTCGTCGTCGAGCCGGACATGGTCCACGACTGGCACTCGTTCGCCGGCGTGTTCTCACACTGCGCACGAGCGATCGACGATGTCGGTGCGTTCGCGCGCAGCGTGACCTGACGGGCTTCCGGCAGTCGCCGCGAGATCAGCTCGCGACGATCGTGTTCTCGAGGCGGCCGAGGCGATCGATCTCGAGGGCGACGACGTCACCCGGACGGAGCCACTGGTCCTTCGTGATCTTCGACCCGTTGAGCTCGAGGAAGCAGCCGGTTCCGCACGTGCCCGAGCCGATGACGTCTCCGGGGTAGAGCGTGACGCCGTAGCTCGCGCGCTCGAGGATCTGCGCGAACGTCCACGTCATGTCCTTCACGTTCCCGGTCGAGACCTGCACGCCGTTGACGAACGCGCGCATGCCGAGATCGAAGTGCGCGCCGACGTCGGTCTTCTTCGTCGCCGCTGCGAGCTCGTCCATCGTCACGAGGAACGGTCCGAGCCCGGTCGCGAAGTCCTTGCCCTTCGCCGGTCCGAGGGAGAGCTTCATCTCGTCCATCTGGAGGACGCGCGCCGAGAAGTCGTTCATGATCGTCATGCCGAAGATGATCTCGTCGGCGTTCGCCGCCGTGACGTCTCGCGCCTCGCGGCCGATGACGATCGCGGCCTCGAGCTCGAAGTCGAGGCGCTCGAGAGCGCGCGGCTTCACCTGCACGGGGCCCGGGCCGACGACCGCCTGGTGGTTCGTGAAGTAGAAGACGGGGAACTGATCGAACTCGGGGATCATGTCGAGGCCGCGGTTCCGGCGCGCCGTCTCGACGTGCTGACGGAAGGCGTAGCCGTCGCGCATCGACGGGGGACGCGGGATCGGCGCGAGAAGCGTCACCGCACTCGTGGCCACGGTCATCGGTCCGCCGTCGTGGGTATCGGGGAGCTTCTTCTCGGCGTACGCCGCGAGCACGTCGCGTCCGGCCGCGAGCCCATCGGCTCCTGCTTCCACGAGCGCGAGCACCGTTCGACCCTCGACCTTGCGTCCGAGATGGGCGAGCGCGCGCGCGAGGTCGACGATGGTGTCGAGCTTGTCTCCGACGAGGAGTCCGCTGCGCTGCTCGTTGCCTTGCCTGTACGTGACCAGCTTCATGAGACGCGCGATTAGCATATTCTCGTCGCGTGTTCCTCCGCTGGCTTCCAAAGGCTGCTTACGGCATCGTCCACGAGGCGACGCGTCACATCCTCAAACGCCCGGTCGTCGGCATCGCGGCGGTCGCGCGAATCCCCGATGGGCGCATCCTCCTCATCCGCCGCGCCGACAACGGGATGTGGTGCTTGCCCGGCGGGACGCTCGAGTGGGGCGAGACGCTCACGACCGGGCTCGCGCGCGAGCTCGAAGAAGAGGCCGGCGTGGTCGAGCACGAGCTCGTGCGTGTGCTCGGCGCCTGGTCGGATCCGATGCGTGATCCGCGCTTTCACGCGGTGACCATCGGCGTCGAGTGCCGCGTCGTGCCGCCGGCCAAACCGCCGAAGAACCCGCTCGAGATCCGCGAGGCGAAGCTCTTCGCGGAGAGCGAGCTGCCGGAGCGCCTCGCGTTCGGGATGGAGGACATCCTCGACGCCGCTCGCCGAGGACCGAGCGGCGGCGTCCTCGAGTAGACCTCAGCAGCGCGATCGCAGCCGTGAGTCGCACGGCGAGCCGTGCGGCACGGCGCAGGCCGTAGGCCGTGAGCCGTAAGCCGTAAGGAGAGCCCACCTCGTCCGTTGTGTCCGGCGAGTGGAACTTCTGGGCCCCCTCATGCGTCCGCAGGACTGGCGTCGGCTCGGCCCGGCTCCACGGATGACGCACGCGACTCGGCCCTACGTCTGCGAGCCCACACGGCCCTCCATCGGAAGCGGCGTCCACGAGGCCATTTCGCCGAGAGGCGTCGGGTCGGATCCGTGCCCGACCTGCGGTCGCGCCGTCGAACGGCAGAGCTCGATGGATCGACCGAGCGTCTCGTCCGTAGATGCTGATTCGAGCGGCTCGTCCCAGCGTCCCGGGGCGGGGCCGCCTCTCATCCTGGAGCAGAAGATGGATCGAATCGGCGAATACCTCGTGCGGCGCCTCATCGGAGAAGGCGGCATGGGCAAGGTCTACGAGGCCGAAGAGCGCCTCTCGAAGCGCCGCGTCGCGTTGAAGGTCCTTCGCCCCGAGCTGACGCGGCACGAACAAGGCCGGCGCCTCTTCCTCAACGAGATGCAGATCCTCGCGCATCTCGAGCACCCGAACCTGGTTCGCAGCCTTGCGTCGATGGAGGCTGACGGTCAGCTCGTGATGGTCCTCGAGTACCTGAACGGGCGCACGCTGCGGCAGGAGCTGACGCGGCGTGGCGCGCTGCCGTGGCAAGAGGCGCTCGAGCACGTCGTGCGGATCGCCGACGCGCTCACCGTCGCGCACGAGCAGGAGCCGCCGATCGTGCATCGCGATCTGAAGCCGGAGAACGTCATGCTCACCGTCGCCGAAGGCGGAGGGGCCGATGCTCCGCCGACCGGCCTCAAGGTCATGGACTTCGGCATCGCGAAGGTGCTCGAAGGCATGCACGGGACGAACACGCAGAGCATCGGGACCCTGCAGTACATGAGCCCCGAGCAGATCGATGCGCGGACGATCGACGCGCGGAGCGATCTCTACTCGCTCGGCCTCATCTTCTACGAGATGCTCGCGGGCGAGCCGCCGTTCTCGTCGGCATCGCCACGCGAGCTCTTGAACCTCCAGTGCACCGCGCCCGCGCCGCCGCTCGACGAGGAGGTCCGGCGCGGCCTTCCGCGCGGAGTCGAGGACATGCTCTTCGCGATGCTCGAGAAGAAGGCGGAGGAGCGTCCCTCGTCGGCGCATGACGTCAGTGAACGGCTGTCGCTCTTCCGTGCGGCGAGCGGGTCGAGTCAATCGACGTCCGTGCGTTCGTCGCGGTCGCGCTCCTCGAGCGATGAGCCGCGCACCACCGCACCGCCGCCCACGCCGCGCATGGCGAACGCTCCGGAGCGCCCCGCGGCGGAGGGCTCGCAGAACGAGCTCGGATACGAGCGCTCGGGCAGGGATACGAAGCCCTCGACCCGCGATCGCGCATCGGCTCCGAACGCGAATGACGCGCCGAAGAACGATCGACCGCGGACGGACACGATCGCGCTCGTCGAGGCGAACGCGCGCAAGTCGCGTGAGGTCCCCACGTGGCTCGCGGTGATCACGATCGTCGCGCTGTCGCTCGTGGCCGGGATGACGACGTATCTCGTCCGTCTGAAGACCGCGAGCGACACTCCGCCAGCCGCGACCGCGAGCGCCGACGGGCGCGCCACGAACAGCACTTCGGGATCGAAGCGCTGAGGAGGCTCCGTGAGCGAGGGTCCTCTTCCGAGATCCGGCGAGGAGCTCGGCGCCGTCGGCCGCGCGAGGCGCTTCGCGTGCGCGCGTGAAGCGGCGCGTGACGAGGAGCTCTGGCGCTTCGCACCGAGCGACGAGGCGCTCGTCCGCCGGATCGCGAGCTTCGGTGAGGCCGGTGTCGGCGGGTTCTCTGCCGGATGGGGCAAGGAAGACGACGGCATCTTCGCGCTTCGCCGTGTGCCGTCGAAGACCGTCGACACGCTCGAAAGAGGCGAGCGGCTCGACGGCATCAGCGCGCTCGCGAAGGTGCGCGACGTCGCGCGAGCGCTCGCGTTCTGCGAGCAGAAGGGGGTCTTCCCGGGGCCGCTCCGTCCCACGGAGGTGGCGCTCGGGAGCGCGAGCCGCCCCGACGCATTCATCCTCGTCGACGGATGGATCCGCGCGCTGCTCGGCTGCGATCAGGGCGGCGTTGCTTCCAAGAGCGCGCCATCCGCGCCGTCTCCGCGGTGGACGCCGCCGGAGCAGGCGAGCGGGGCGCCGTGGGACAACGCGGCCAACCGGTACGTGCTCGGGCTCGTCGCCTACCGGCTGATCGCCGGGGCACATCCGTTCTCGGGCATCGGCTTGCGTGATGCGATGGCCGCGGCAACGTCGCCGCCGCCGCCGTTCGACGACGAGATCGGGCGATCGCTGAAGCCCGGGATCCAGAGCTTCGTGCTGGCGATGCTCGATCCCGATCCAGCGAAGCGCCCGCCGAGCGCCGAAGCGATCGCAGAGCGGTGCGAAGAGCTCATGCGCGACGTCGCCCCGGCGCGTGCTGCAGGCCGTGGCGAGGCTCACGCGCGCGAGGAGGTGCCTGCACGTCGTGAGCGACTCGCACGCGTCCTCGAGCCCGCACCGACGGCGACGGTCGCGCAGTCGTCGTCGCGCTCACGTCGACTGGCGCTCGCTGCAGCTCCGATCGTGCTCGGGCTCGCACTCGCGGGTGCCGGCCTTGCGGCTTCTTCTCGACCGCCGCCGGTCCCGGTCGAGAAGCGCGCGCTCTCTCAGGCTCCGTTGAAGAAGACGACGGCCGAAGCGTGCGCGCCCTGTCATGCGCGACAGGTCGCGGAATGGTCGCGATCGGTGATGGCGCATTCGGTGAAGAGCCCGCTCTTCGGAGCGCTCGAGAGCGTGGTCGAGGAGCAGGTCGGACGGAGCGATCGGTGCCCGAGCGGTGCCGGTGTCCTTCGCAAAGCGTCGGGCGACGTCTGCCGCGACGACAAGACAGGTCTCACGCTCACCGGAACGGGCGGCGAGCACTGGTGCGTGAACTGCCACTCCGCCGGCGACAACGTCGCGTCGACGGTGCCCGCATGGAGCGCGACGCTGAACGCCGGCGCGAGGAAGCCGCTCCGTGACGTGCTCACGCCGCAGGCGATGGAGGGCATCTCGTGCGCGGTGTGCCATCAGACGATCGGCCCCGTGCACGGCGCGAGCGCGTATCAAGGCAACCCGACGTGGACCTCTCCAGCGAGCGGCGCGGTGTTCCGGATGCGACCCGAGGACGGCGTTGGCATCCGCGGGATCGGCAACAGCGGCTATCTGCTCGATCCGAACGTGCTCCTGGCGTCATCGCTCGGGCGCGGCGGATCCGGTGACCCGATCGTGCATCGCCGCGTCCCGGACGATACGGCGCGGTACCTGCGCTCGAGCGAGTTCTGCGGCGCCTGCCATGACGTTCGCCTCTTCGGAACGGACTCGATCGGCGTTCGCGATCGCGGCGAGCACTTCAAGCGACTCCGCAATGCGTACTCCGAATGGAAGACGTGGGCCGACGCGGAGCGCGCTGCAGGCCGCCAGGCGGCGACGTGCCAGGACTGCCACATGAGCCTGTACCCGGGCGTGTGCGTGCCGGGCTCGAACGGCGCTCGGTCCGAGGGCTGCCCTCCCGGCTTCCACTTCGAAGCGCGCGCGCCCGGGGAGAAGGCGCGCGGGATGATCGCTTCGTCGTCCTCCGAACCTCGTCCGATGAGCTCGCACTGGTTCACGAGCGTCGATCTCCCGCTCGCGAGCGAGTTCCCCGATGCGTGGGCCAACGACACCGCGCTAGATCCGAGCGGCGTTCCGCTCGGCCTCGAGGCCCGGCGCGAGCAGCTCCTTCGGCACACGTTCAAGCTCGCGCTCGCCCGCGGCACGCGCGTCGGCTCTCGGCTCGAGATCCCGGTCGAGATCCAGAACGTCGGCGCCGGCCATCGGGTGCCGGCAGGCTTCAGTCAGGAGCGCGAGACCTGGATCGAGATGACGGTGCGCGATGGAAAGGGCGACGTCGTCTACGAGGTCGGAAAGCTCGCGAACGACGAGGCGGACCTCCGCGACAAGGTCTTCCTCCGCACGACGACCCGCGACGACGTGAAGGACGCGCAAGGCCGGCCGCAGGGCGTCTTCGGCGCTGACGTGATCGACGGCCCGGACGTTCCGGAGTGGACACCGAACCCGACGTTCGGCGGGACGACGTTCCGCGGGAAGGGCCTCGTCAACATGCAGAACGGCTTTCTTCGCTGCGTGCGATGCATCGGCATCATCGATGCGCAGGGGCGCTGCCAGCCCGGACCGGGGCAGGGAAGGACACGTGCCGATCGCTTCGACGACGGCACCTACGACATCGACACGGGCGAATGCCGCTCGAACCTCACCGGGACGAACGCGTTCTTCGAGACGTACTTCCCCGTGGGCGCGCTCGACGCCGAGAGAGGCATCGCAAAGGCGCCGGACGCGATCCTCGACCAGCGCTCTGCGCCGCCCGGCGTCGTCCTCCGCTACACGTACGAGCTCGACGCGCGCGGCCGCTCGGGGCCGTTCACGGTTCGTGCGCGCCTCCGCTTCCGCCCGTTCCCGCCGTTCGTGTTGCGCACGTTCGCCGACTACGAAGCCCGCAAGGCCTCGCAGGGCCTCCGACCGAGCGGAGCGCAGATCACGGCGGCGATGTTCTCGCGCAATCACCCCATCGACCTCGCGGACGCGAGCCTCACGATCGACTGATGAGCGCGGTCGTCACGTCGTCTTCCTGGCCCGACGTCGTGTGGGATGTGCCCATGCTCCGCGGTCTCGACGCGCGTGCGCGAAGCGAGATCGAGGCGGCCGGGAGGTTGCTTCGCCTTCGCGCCGGCGAAGTGCTCTTCGAGCCCGGTGCTCCCGCCGATGCGCTCTACGTCGTCGCGTCCGGTGCGTGCACGCTCGCCGGCGTCCGTCGGGGCGAGGTGGAGGCAGCGGTGATCCGGCGAGCCCGAACCGGCGACGTCCTCGGCGAAGAGGCGATCGTCGCAGCGTTCTCGACGAGACAGCTCCAGGCGCGATGCGAGGCCGACGGGCTCTTGGCGGAGGTCCCCGTCGTCGTGTTGCGACGAGCAGCATCGCGGGCGGGTGCGGAGCTGATGGCAAAGGTCGAACGGGCGCTCCGGCGCGCGGCAACGCTCGATCTCCTGCGAACGACGAGCTTCACGCGCGCGCTCTCCGACGCCGACCTCGAGGTGCTCCTCGACGCTGCGAGGCACGTGCATCTCGCGCGCGGCGAGCACGTGTACCGTGAAGGCGACGTCGCGAAGGAGGCGTTCTTCGTCGCGGACGGTCTCTTGCAGGCGCAGACGATCGACGGCGACAGGCCTCGCATCGAGGCGTATCTCGCGCGCGGCGATCTCTTCGGTGACGAGGAGCTTGCCGACCGCGAGCCGCGCAGCGTTGCGGTCGTCGCCAGCGGGCCGACCTGGCTCGTCGCGGCCCCGCGCGACGTCTTCGTCGTCGTTGCGCGACGCAATGCAGCGCAGCTCGACGCGGCGCGACGGCTCCGCAGCGAGGGCGCCCTCTCGAAGCCGGCGCTCCGTCCGGGCGCGCAGACGACCGCGCATGTCTTCCGCGACCTCTATCGCATGCGCATCGCGCGCTCGCTCCTCGTCATCGACCAAGACGCGTGCATTCGCTGCGGGCATTGCGCGTGGAGCTGCGCGGATGCACACGACGACGGCATGAGCCGTCTCGTGCGGCGCGGCGACAAGATCGTCGTGAGCGACGGGGGCGCGGCGAGCGCAGGTACGCCGCTGCTCGTGCCGAACAGCTGCCAGCACTGCAAGAACCCGAGCTGCATGGTCGATTGCCCCACCGGAGCCATCGGCCGCGATGCGCGCGGCGAGGTCTTCATCCGCGAGGACCTCTGCACCGGATGCGGAAGCTGCGCGAAGGCTTGCCCCTGGGAGAACATCCAGATGGCGCCGCGCGCGGGCAGCGCGGCGTACCCGTCCGTCGCGGTCAAATGCGATCTCTGCAGCGGAAAGCACGGTGGCCCGGCATGCGTCGCGGCGTGTCCGACGCAAGCCATCGCACGCATCGACCCGAACGTCGCGCTCGTCGAGCTCCGGGCGAACGGCGCAGCACGCGACGCGAAGGCGACGTCGGCGTTGCCTCCACGCGTCGCCGCGTGGCCGTGGGTGCTCGGCGCAGCGCTCGCCGGCATCGGCGTCAGAGCGGTCGAAGTCGGCCGCTGGACGAGCGGCGTCGCGGCGGGCGTCGCGATCGGGCTGCTGGTCGCGTATGCGCTGGCGAAGCGGGTGCGCGGGCCCATCGCGAAGCTGCGCGGGCGCGTCGCGCTCTCGCGATGGCTGTACGTGGCTCATCTCTCGGTGGGTGCGTTTGCCTCCGCAATCGTGATCGCGCATGGCGGCGGTCACTTTCCGCCGAACGCAGCGGGCGCGCTGACCGTCGCGATCGGGCTCGCGGTTCTGACGGGCGCGATGGGCGCCGTGATCGCCGTGGTCGTTCCTCCTGCGCTGTCGCGTATCGAGCGAAAGACCGTGCTCCCCGAGGAGCTCGGCGAGCGGCCGCGTGAGATCGAAGAGAAGGTCTTCGCCACGCTCTCGGGCAAGACGGAGCTGGTGAAGACGTTGTTCGCGACGGCGCTGCGGCCGTACCGTCGATCGCGGCTCGGACCTCTCGCGCTCGTGCTCTCCCGGCGGACGCTTCGTGAAGAGGAGCGGAGCGTGCGCACGCACCTCGACGCGCTCACGGGCGGGAAGAAGGGCGATGCGCTCGCGGGCATCGACGACCTCGTGCGTCTCGTCGTCGAGCATCGTGCAGTGCGCGCGCAGCGGCTGCTCACGTGGACGCTGCGCGGATGGCTCGTCCCGCATCTCGCCGCGACGGCGGCTGCGGTGGTGCTCCTCGCGATCCATGTCGTCGCCGTCACTCGGTCCGTCGGGCCCGCAGCGGACGCGTCGCATGGCGCGCGCTCGGCGCAGGCGGAGCGCCGATGACCGAGCGCGCGCGCGCCAAGGCGCCGAAGGCGATCCGCACGAGCGACGTGGCGCGCCCGCGAATGCTCGCCGTCTCCGGGCTCGGCGCCTTGGCTGGCGTGACGGTCGGCCTCCTCGTCGAAGGCACGCCGCTCGCGAGCGAGCGTCCCATCGCTCGCCCGCACGCGAAGGTCGCGTGCGCGTCCTGTCATGCGGAGCCGGCGGCCGATCCTGCAGCGCACACCGCAACCGGGTGCAAGACGTGTCACGGGACGACGCACGCCTCGACGCGGCCCGCCCACCGCGCCCTCGTCGCACGAGGCGAGCTCTCGTGTGCGACGTGTCACCCGCAACATGATGGCGCGCAGGGCATCACGTTCGGGAAGGACGCCGTCATCCGCTGGGCGGCCGGGAGCGAGATCGTCGTCCGTCCGCCACGGACGAGCGGCGTCGAGCCCGGCGCGATCCCGAAGGGAACGACGGTACCGCTCGTATCGCTCACCGCTTGCGCCAGGTGTCATGATCCTTCCCGCGCGTCGGATCCGATCTCGGCATGCGTGCCCGCGAGCGCGCGAGCCGATGCGGGCGCGTCGCTGCAGACGTCGGCGGCGCAGTGCTTCGACGAGCACGCGCGGCTCGGGGACGTTCGCACGGCGTCGGGGACCGCGTGCAGCGCACAGCACACGCCGGCTCGCTTCGTCGCGTGGGATGCCGCGCGCGACATCGCCGCGACGACGTCCTGGGTCACGCCCTCGAAGCGAGAGGGGATCCCGTGGACACCCGCTGCGGGCGCGTTCACCGGCGCGCTCGTGCTCGGAGTTGCCGCGAGCGCGGCCGATCGGCGAAAGCGGCGGTCGACCGAGGCGTCGAAGAGCCGAGCGCCCATCGTGCCTGCCGAGCGGAAGCGGCTGCCGGTGATCGAGCCCTCGACGTGCCTCGGCTGTTATGCCTGCGTCGATGCGTGCCCGTTCGACGTGCTCGCGATCGAGAAGTACGTCGCCGTCGTCGCTCGCCCCGAGGAGTGCTGCGGCGTCGTCCTCTGCGAACAGGTCTGTCCGAACGGAAGCCTTCGCGTCGAGGACGGCCAGCCGATCCTCGACCGACCTGCCGTCGACGAGCATCTCGAGAGCCGTGACGTAACGGGCTTGTTCCTCGCCGGCGATCTCACCGGTCTGCCGCTCATCAAGAACGCGATCAACCAGGGCGCCCGAGCGGTCGATCGCATCGCCACGACGCTCCCGCGGCGCCGCGCAGAGGCGATCGACGTCCTCGTCATCGGCGCAGGACCGGCCGGCCTCTCCGCGGCGCTCCGCGCGAAGGAGAAGGAGCTCGCGTGCGTCGTCATCGAGCAAGCGACGATCGCGGCGAGCATCAAGAGCTTTCCTCGCGACAAGATCGTCCACGATCCGCCGCTCGACTTGCCGATCGAAGGTGAGCTCTGGCTGAAGCAAGCGACGAAGGAGGAGCTCCTCGCGCAATGGACTCGCATCGTCCGAGCACGCGCGCTCGACGTTCGCGAGGGACACCGCGTCGTGGACATCGCGAAGGCGAGCGACGTGTTCGTCGTGACCGTCGAGCGCGCGTCCGACGGCGCACGCATCGAGCTGCGTGCGTCGCGGGTCGTGCTCGCGATCGGGCGTCGTGGAGCTCCCCGCCGGCTCGATCTCGAGGTCGAAGCCGGCGCTGAGCACCGGATCGCCTACGCGCTCGCCGACGCGCGGAGCTTTGCGGGCAAGCGCGTGCTCGTCGTCGGGCTCGGTGACAGCGCGATGGAAGCGGCGATCGCGATCGCACGCCAGCCCGGAGCGGCCGTCACCGTCTCCTATCGCGGCGCGCGTTTCGCTCGTGGCAAGGCGAAGAACATAGCCGAGCTCGAGAGGCTCGTGGCCGAGCGCAAGATCACGCTCCTGCTCGAGACCGTACCGGCCGCCGTCACGATGACCGGGGTGACGCTGGCCTCGACGTCGCGGCACGGTGGTCGGCGAACGATTGCCGCGGACGCGATGCTCGTCCTCATCGGCGGTGTCCCGGCTTGGGACCTCTTGACGCGAGCCGGCATCGCGCGCCCGAAGGACCGTAAGGACGCCGCCGCAGTGCCCGTTGAGGCGACGGGCGAAGAACCTTCGCACGTGTGATGCGTAGAAAGACGCCGGAGCCCCGGAATGAAGCTGAAAACCACCGCTCTTCTCGCTGCTTGTGGCGTTCTCCTCTCGGCCGCCGGTGCATTCGCCGTCCCGATCCATGGGCCGAGCATCGCGACGGCCGACCCGTCGACCACCGCGAGCAAGGCGGGCCTCGGTGGGGAGAGCGGAAGCTGGGACACGAGCTCGGGCGCTCGCATCACTGCAGGCGATACGCTCCTCATGGATGCGCGGCTCGGGCATGCGTCGCTCCCGAAGGCATCGCGCGGCGAGACGTACCTCTTCGCGCAGGTGACCGCCTCGGAGGACAAGGCAACGGCGTCGTCGGTGGCTACGCCGATGAATCTCGCCGTCGTCATCGATCGGTCCGGTTCGATGAAGGGCGAACGGATCGCGAATGCGATGAACGCTGCCGTCTTCGCGCTCGAACGGATGCGCGACGGCGACAGCATCACGGTCGTGAGCTTCGACACCGCTGCGCAGGTCGTCGTCCCGCCGACGCGGGTGAACGCCGGGAACCGCTCGTCGATCGAGGCGGCCATCCGCAACATCCGCCTCGGCGGAGACACGTGCATCTCGTGCGGCCTCGGCGAGGGCATGCAGCAGCTCGCGCTCACGACGCTCGGCGGCGATCGCATCAACCGCATGATCCTTCTCTCCGACGGTGCGACGAACGCCGGCGTGCGGGATGTGAGCGGGCTCCGTGCGATGGCCAATCGCATGCTCGGACGCGGCGTGACCATCTCCACGATCGGGGTTGACGTCGACTTCGACGAGAAGATCATGGCGGCGATCGCGAACGAGGCGAACGGGCGGCACTACTTCGTCGCGAACGCCTCGGGGCTCCCCGCCGTCTTCGGTCAGGAGTTCGACGATCTCCTCGCATCCGTCGCGAAGGAGACCGAGCTGTCGATCGAGCTCGGGCCCGGTGTCGAGGTCGCGGAGGTGTTCGACCGAAGCTTCCGTCGCGAGGGCAACAGGCTCATCGTTCCGTTCGGCACGTTCAGCGCGAACCAGGAGAAGACGGTCCTCGTGAAGCTCCGCGTGCCGAGCGATCGCGAGGGCGAGCAGCCCGTCGCGGATCTGAAGCTCGCGTTCCGTGATCTCGCGAAGAAGACGGACGGCACGTGCAGCGGGAGCCTCGTCACGAGCGTTCGATCCGATGGATCGGAGCAGCGCGAGCTCGATCCGTTCGTCGCCGCGCGTCTCGAGCGGAGCCGCACTGCGCAGACCCTCACCGAGGCGAACAAGCTGTTCGAGGCCGGCCGCATCGGCGAGGCACGCGCGAAGCTGGCTGCCCGTAAGGACGATCTGAAGAAGACAGAGTCGGCAGCGCTCGCCTTCGCCGCCGCCGCTCCCACGTCGGCTCCGCGCCGCTCGGCACGCGCGCTCGATCGCGACTTCGCCGATCAGGCCGCCGCAGTCGCCGAAGCGGAGCAGAACTTCGCGCCGCCGGCCGTCGCGGCACGACCTACGAGCGCGGAGCCGACCGGCGGCAGCTTCGCGCCACCGCCTCCATCGTTGCGTGAAGGCAAAGCCCAGGTGCGCGCGAACCAGGAGAAGGCGTCGCAGCTCGGCTTCTGACGAGCGATCGGCTCCGGGACGGAGGAGCAGGGCGCGTTGAGTCTGGGCCGTCGAGCGATCCAACACGGATACCGGGATCTGCGGCGCGATCCCGCTTCGCGCCGACGGCTCGGTCCATGTGGCTCGGTTGGGTCGATCCAGCCTTCCTCCGGCTGGTCAGCCGGCGCGGCGTGTCGCAGTGCGCGCGGGCAGCCTTGCGGAGCGCTCCCAAGTAGCGCGGAGCGTTCTCGCAAAGAGCTCGCCGCGAAGCACACCGACGGACGACGCGTCGCCCGCGACCTCGCGCGCAGCTCCGAGGCGGCACGCGCCTTTCGCCGAGGCCGCCACACTCCGGCCCCTTCGCCACACCGATGTCTCATTCCGCTCGCCTTGCGCGGCGACGAGCATTGCTGCGCTGTACACGAGTTCGCAGGACCGCAGCGCACGCCCGTTGGTGCGCGCGTGCTCGGCATCCCGAGTGCTAGTCGGGAGATACATGAGCGCAATGCAGTCTGGGTTGCGCACGCAGGCTCGAATGCGCATGCCGGGGATCGGGCGTCGCGTGGCGATGCCTCTGCTCGTGCTCGCAACCTCCGCCTGTTATCGACCTCCGCAGGAAGCACGGCCGCACGGGAGCTGGTCCTACGAGGTCGAAG